>CAZGKH010000124.1:0-9481 GCA_964525665.1 uncultured Anaerolineae bacterium
ATCCGCGTGGACCTGCCAGCGCTGCACGACTATGCCCGTGCTGTCGCTCAAGCTGCCCAGGGTTGGTTGGCCTCCCTCACGCCGGAAGATCTGGAGCGCATGATAGACACCCCTATCGGTCAACTCAACCTGAGCCAGATGCTAGAGACCTTTGTCATCTGGCACATCAACGCTCACTGCGGCGAGATATCGGCACTGAAAGGTTGCCAGGGCGCCAAGGGTTATCCTTTCTAACGAGCGGATGATGGCTGCGATCTCATCGCTCTGAAGGAGTCCCGTCATGTTCAAAACCCGCATCACCAAACTGCTCGGCATCGAGCACCCCATCGTTGGGGGGTGCATGATGCACATCAGCGGCCCGGAGTTCGTGGCCGCTATCTCCAACGCCGGCGCATTGGGGGTGATGGCCTCGGCCATGTTCGACACCCAGGAGAAGTTCCGCCAGGCCATCCGCCGGGCCAAGTCCCTGACTGACAAACCCTTTGGCGTCAACCTGAGTCTGTTTCCCGCGCTGCGCCCCATTGACAACAACCTCTACGTCGAGGTGATCCTGGAGGAAGGCGTGCCGGTGGTCGAGACCAGCGGCCGCCGGCCACCGGAGGACATGCTGGCGCGGCTGAAGGCGGGCGGAGTGAAGATGATGCACAAGTGCGTCAGCGTACGGCACGCCCTCAGCGCGCAGAGGGCTGGCGTGGACGCCGTGACTGTCTTCGGCACCGAGGGCGGCGGCCATATTGGTGAGCTGGGACTGACGACGATGGCGCTGGTGCCCCGTGCGGCTGACGCGCTGGAAATACCGCTGCTGGCGGCAGGGGGCATCGCCGACGGACGAGGGCTGCTGGCGGCACTGGTGCTGGGCGCAGAGGGCGTCACCATCGGCACGCGACTGCTGCTGACCGAGGAATGCCCCATCCACGATAATCTCAAACAGGCGTTGATGGCCTCGACAGAGTTGGACACCCTGCCGATTCTGGGCTCTCTGCGCAACTCTGTCCGCGCCTGGAAGAACGCTGCCGCCCTCAAGGTGGCCGAATTAGAGGCTAAGGAAGCTGATCTGGGAGAGACCCTGGCCGTCGTGGCTGGTACGGAGACCAAGCGCATGATTGCAGAAGGTGACCTTGATGCCGGTGTGATCTCTTGCAGCCAGAGCATCGGCCTGGTGCGCGAGATCAAGCCGGTGGCCGAGGTCATCAGCGGGATGGTGCGAGAGGCGCAGTCACGCCTCGCTCAGGTCGGCAGGCACTCGTAGATCTTCTGAAACCTGGACAAACCAGAACCAAAAGGCTTTTTGCCACGAATTACACGAATTTCCACTAATTTTTCCTTGTTCGTGTTAATTCGTGAAACCTGTCCTGAGCCTAGTCGAAGGGTTCGTGGCAGATAGGGGGTATACGCCCAATGTCTGTACTGAAAGCAACCGCCGTCGCTTGTGCCAACATCGCTTTCATCAAGTACTGGGGCCAGCGGGACGCGGAACTGAATCTGCCCGCCAACTCCTCGCTGTCCATGAGCCTGGACCGACTCACCAGCGTCACCACCGTTGAGTTCTCTCCTGATTACGACGATGACCTGGTCATCCTCGACGGGCGAGAGGAGCGAGGTGGGTCGAGACAGAGGATCGTGGCCCACCTGGCCCGGGTGAGGGCCATGGCCGGGCTGCGAGCCAGGGCCAGGGTGATCTCCCGGAACAGCTTTCCCACTGGCGCGGGCCTGGCATCCTCGGCCTCAGGTTTCGCCGCCCTGTCGCTGGCCGCCAGCAGAGCAGCCGGGCTGGAGCTGAGTGAGAGAGAGCTTTCGATCCTGGCCCGCTTCGGCTCTGGATCGGCCTGTCGCTCCGTGCCAGGGGGATTCGTCGAATGGACAGCCGGAACTTGCAGTGATGAATCATTCGCCAGGCAGATAGCCCCACCGGAACACTGGGAGCTGCGAGACGTGATCGCCATAGTCAGCCGAGCCAAAAAGCGGGTCGGTTCGACTGAGGGCCACGCCCTTGCCGCCACCAGCCACCTCCACCAGGCCCGCGTGGCCAGCGTGGCGGATCGCCTGGGCCAGGCGAAAACAGCTCTGCTGGAGAAAGATCTGGCGACCCTGGGTCCTCTAATAGAAGAGGACGCGGTCTCCATGCACGCCGTCATGATGACCTCGCGACCGCCCGTTTATTACTGGCTGCCAAGCTCCATGCGGTTGATTCACAAAGTACAGAGCTGGCGAGCCGAGGGGCTGGGGGTTTACTTCACTTTCGATGCCGGCCCCAACGTCCACCTCATCTGCCAGGCCGCCGACCAGGCCGAGGTAGAAAGACGGCTTAAAAGTATCGAGGGGGTGCTGGAGGTCATCGTAAGCGGACCTGGCCCAGGAGCGCGGGTGATAGACCTGTAGATTCACTACTTGCCAGATTAGGCCCAAACGACTATAATAAGTGCCCATCAGGAGGATAGAGAGAGAGGTGGCGAGATGTCCATGCCTGACGAAACACTGGAACTGACACCGGCCGGCATCCCGGTCAGCTTGCGACCGTTCTTCCAGGAGTACGTGTTGGAGAACCTCGATCCGGAGCGCAGCGCTTTCACGGTGATCGAACGTACATTGGCCTGGGGGGGGGTGCCAGAATTGCGCTGGCTCTTCGCCTGCTATGAGCCGGAACGGCTGGCCGAATGGGTGCGCCAGTTGGGCTGGCGCGGCTTGTCCCGGCAACGGCTGAAATACTGGCTGCGCTTCTTTGAGATCACCGAATATCATAGTGGGCAACGGATATGGCCATACTAGCCACGCCGCATTGGGAAGCTGTCACGCCGAGCGCACGAGTCACGCTCGCCGCCCTGGGTCAACTGCCCCCTCTGCGTCCGTTCTACCTGGGCGGCGGCACAGCGTTGGCCCTGCGATTGGGGCATCGTATCTCGCAAGACCTGGACCTGTTTGCCAACATCGAATCCCTGGATGACAATCTCCGCCACAGCATCATAGAGCAGCTACGCCAGGGGCACGCGGTCAAGGTGTTGCAGGATTCGGTGTTCGGCCTGGTTCTCGAAGCAAATGGGCAAGCTATCAGTTTCTTCTCGTACGGCTATCCAATGTTGGAATCTACTGACTTGGTGAACGGCTTCCAGATTGCCGGCATACTCGACATCGGCCTCATGAAGATGGACGCCATCGCTGGTCGAGGCATGCGCAGGGATTTCTACGACCTGTACTTTATCGCCTCGCGGGTCTCGCTGGATGAGCTATTCGCTCAGAGCGCCAAAAAGTACCCGACATCGCACGGCTTCGAAATGCGCGTCCTGGTTGCGCTGGTAGATTTCGACGTCGCTGACCAGCAGGACGAGCCAACGATGCTGCTCCCCGCTGAATGGAGTGAGGTCAAGGCCTTTTTCACTACCGAGGCTCGCCGGTTAGGAAGAGAATGGTTGGGCTTGACCGATTTAGAAAGCACCTGAGGGAAAGGATATCTAACAGTCATGACCATAATCGCTTTTTTGCTTGTCTTTAGTCTGCTGGTGTTTGTTCACGAGTTGGGCCATTTTACAGTGGCCAAGTTGACCGGCATCAGGGTAGAGGAGTTTGGCTTCGGCTATCCGCCGCGCCTTCTCACCATCGCCAGACGCGGTGACACCGAATACACCCTAAACGCCATCCCCTTCGGTGGCTTCGTGCGTATGCTGGGCGAGGAGGATCCCAGCCACCCAGACAGCTTCGCCTCCAAGAACATGCTAGTCCGAGCTGCTGACCTCCTGGCTGGCTCACTCATGAACATCGTCCTGGCCGTCCTCTTGTTCATCGGCATTGGTCTGGTTGGCTTCGATATCCCCATTGGATCGGTAGCTATTGTCGGAGTCGCGCCTGGCTCGCCAGCAGCGGGGGCAGGCCTGCAAGAAGGCGACACCATACTGAGTATTGACGGCCTGATTGTTCGGAATACCTACGAACTCAGTCGTCACACCACAGGGAGGCTGGGTGAAGAGGTCACTCTCAGCATCAAGCGCGGTGAGGACACCATGCCCGTCCGCTTGACGCCCCGGCGGGAGCCGCCAGCCAACGAAGGAGCCATGGGAGTGATCATTCAGACTGTGGACATTGTGGGAGCCGACAAGCTGCGCTATTCCCTCGGGGAGGCAATCCCAATGGCGGTCAGGATGACCGGGGATGTTATCGTGGCCATCATCTCTGGAGTGGTGGGCATGATCCAGGGTGTCATCGCCCCCGATATCCGAGGGCCAGTGGGGATAGCGGCCGCAACTGGCGAGATCGCCAGGTCCGGCCTGGTAGCCCTGACGCAATTCACCGCTTTCCTCAGCATCCAACTGGCCATCTTCAACCTCCTGCCTTTCCCTGGTCTCGACGGTGGGCGTCTGGCCTTCATAGCTCTCGAAGCCCTGCGCGGTGGCAAGAGGGTGGCCCCGGAAAAGGAAGGCCTTGTTCACCTGGTAGGGCTGGTCATCCTCATCGGCTTGATGTTGATCGTCTCCTACCAAGACATTGCACGCCTGCTAAGTGGTCAGCCGATTCTGCCACCGTGATTCTCTTGTTCTGATTCTCTTGTTCGCCGAAGGTCTCCGACCGAGGCGAAGAGGGCCGGGCTCGGTCGGAGACCTTCGCCCATCGCGGTTCTTAGGTCGAAAAGATGTTATCAGATTTCGAGAAGTTACTCAAGAAAATAGGCAACACTGAGAATCGTCTCTCAATAGCTAGCCTGTACGGCCTGTCGGGGATGGACAGGACTGAGACATTACTGTTCCAAGAGACCTGGCCCGCCATGGCTGTTGAGCGGCGCCGTCAGATCATCAACTTTCTGGTGGAGATAGCAGAGGCTAGCTTCGAAGTTAATTTCGGCCCAGTGTTTCGCTTTTGCCTGGGCGATGAGGACGAGAGGGTGCGAGCGACAGCCATTGAGGGGCTGTGGGAGGACAATGACACCGCCTTGATCAAGCCGCTGATCATTCTGTTTCAGGATGACCCCTCGGTCTCAGTGCGGGCTGAAGCCGCTGCCTCGTTGGGTCGCTACGTCCTCCTGGGCGAACTGGGTAAGATAAGGGCCCATCACTTTGCCCTGGTGCAGGAGGTGTTGTTAGAGACTATCCGCTCCTCGTTTGAGGATCCGGAAGTGCGACGGAGGGCCATCGAGGCCATCGCTTACTCTAGCGATGAGGGCGTGCGGGAGATCATCGAGACCGCCTACTATGACGAAGATGAGAAGATGCGCACTAGCGCCGTCTTCGCCATGGGACGCAGCGCGGACCCCTATTGGTCGGACCTGGTGATTAATGAACTGGAAAGCTCCAGGCCGGAGATGCGTTATGAAGCAGCCATGGCCAGCGGAGAGTTGGAACTGGCGACCGCCTTGCCCCTGCTGGCCAATCTGGTCAACGACCCTGACCGCGAGGTGCTAGAAGCGACCATCTGGGCCCTGGGCCAGATCGGGGGAAACGAGGCCCGCCGCATTCTGTATGACTGCTACCAAGAGGATGATGAATTCCTGTGCGAGGCGGTGGATGAAGCTCTGGAATACCTGGAGTTCATGCGCAGCGCCCTTGACATACCCCTGGATGATCTCTCTGACCTGTACTGAGCCCTGTCGAAGTACATAAACGAATGGTTGAAGCCCTGCCTGCTATACTCTACAACAACATCGTACCCGTTTTCATCGCCATCGGCCTGGGCTATACCCTCGAACGCAGACTGGGAATAGAAATCAAGTCCATTTCCCGGACCATCTTCTATGCCCTCAGCCCCTGCCTGGTCTTTTCCTCTCTGGTCAATTCCACTGTTAGCGGCAGAGAGTTTTGGGACATTGCGTCCTTCGAGCTATTGCTCACCCTGGGAATGGCGCTGGTCGCCTGGGGCGTGGCCAGGGCGCTGCGCTTCGACAGGGTCCTGGAGAGCGCGTTCCTGTTGGCTGCCCTATATATGAACGCCGGCAACTACGGTCTTTCTGTCAATCAACTCGCTTTCGGCGACGAAGCCCTGGCGCGGGCCTTGATCTACTTTGTGGTGAGCAGTCTGCTCATGAACACTACTGGCGTATATCTTGCTTCTCGCGGCAAAGCCAAAGCCTTAGACGCTCTCCTCAACGTCTTCAAAGTGCCTGTTGTCTACGCTGTGCTCCTGGCCGTTTTCGTCAAGCAGTTGTCCTGGAGTACAACTACAGGGCTGATAAATCTAGACATAACGGGATCACCCGTTTTCAAGACAGTGGAGATGGTGGGCAAGGGAGCCGTGCCCCTCATGCTTCTGCTTCTGGGGATGCAACTGGCCAAGACCCCCCTGGCCCAGGGGGTAAGGACCGCGGGCCTGGCCGCTTTCATCAGGCTGGCCGTTGCCCCGGTCATCGCTTTTTTCCTGGCTAATTTGCTGGGCCTGACAGGCCCCACACTGCAAGCCTGCATCGTCGAGGCCAGCATGCCCACCGCCGTGACTACAGCGGTGCTGGCTATCGAGTTCGATGCCAGACCTGAGTTCGTGACCAGCGTGATTTTTCTCTCCACCCTGGCCAGCCCCATCACCCTCACTCTCATCATCGCGTTGGTGAGCCATTAGTGTCAACTTAAGACTTCGGAGGTTTCCGACGGTGCCTCTGCTGGCAAAGTTACCTTGATTATGTGGTTGGTTTACTGGCGAAATCGCGTCTGAAAACCTCCGAAGTCTGGATCGCGCTCTTAGGTTGACACTTATGGTTGGTGAGCTGACCTGGGAAGCGGGTGACGAGGCAACGAGTGATGGGGTAACGAGGCAATGAGGGCTACCGCTAACGAGAAACGAGGCGACGAAGTGAACGACAGTTTTCCGCAATCCGCAATCCGCAATCCGCAACCCCCCTGGTACACCAGGACAGTTGAAGAGACAGCCCAAGCTCTGGGAACCGACCTCAAACGAGGGCTGACCGCACAGGAAGCCCAGGCCCGTCTGGAGAAATACGGCCTCAACGAGCTTAAGGAACGCCCCCGGCCAAGTTTTTGGAAGATGCTGCTGGACCAGTTCAACCAGTTCCTGGTGCTGATCCTAATCGTCTCGGCGGTCGTCTCTTTCTTCCTGGGCGAATACCTTGACTCAGGGGCCATTATGGCCATCGTAATCCTCAACGCCATCCTGGGCGTCGTCCAGGAGTCCAAGGCCGAGGAGGCCCTGGACGCCCTGCAGAAGATGGCTGCCCCAAATGCCGAGGTGCTCCGCGATGGGCACCTGCTCGTTATCCCCGCGCGCGAGGTGGTGCCCGGCGACGTGGTGCTGCTGGAGACGGGCAACTACATCCCGGCCGACGTGCGTCTCGTCGAGAGCGTGAATCTGCGCCTCGAAGAGGCATCGCTGACAGGCGAGTCGGTGCCGGTGGAGAAGAAGGCCGATCTGGTGCTCGAGGAGGACCTCCCGCTGGGCGACCGCCGCAACTCGGCCTACATGAGCACGGTGGTCAGCTACGGGCGGGGCAAGGGCATCGTGGTAGCCACGGGAATGAGCACCGAGATCGGCCTCATCGCCGAGATGATCCAGTCCTACGAGGAGGAGCCGACGCCGCTCCAGGTCAAGTTGGATCAACTGGGCAAGTGGCTGGGCATCGGCACCTTGATCGTCTGTGGGATCGTGTTCGTCGTCGGCGTGCTGCGGGACACCGACGTGGGGATGGTACTCCAGACGGGTGGCCCTTGGTCCTCAGGCCCAAGGACTGAGGGCGGCCCGCTGGCTTACCTGAATACCTTCAAGCAGACCATTGTAGACATGTTCATGGTGGCGGTGACCCTGGCTATCGCTGCCGTCCCCGAAGGGCTGCCGGCCGTGGTCACCATTGTCCTGGCCCTGGGGATGCAGGAGATGATCAAGCGCCACGCCCTGATCCGCAAGCTGCCAGCCGTAGAGACCCTGGGAAGCGCGACTGCCATCTGCTCCGACAAGACGGGCACCCTCACCCAGGACAAGATGATGGCCGTGCAGATCTACGTTGACCGCACCATTCTCAGCATCGGCGGCAAGGGCTACAATCCAGTGGGGGATTTCAGTGACAATGGGCGCATGGTAGACCTGGGAGGCTATCCTGGCTCGAACTTGCTCCTGCGGGCCGGGCTCCTCTGCAACGACGCTCAGTTGGAAGAGGATACTGATGCTTCGACAGAGTTCAGTACAGACAGCGAGGAAGGAGAGGGCTGGCGCATGGTAGGCGATCCTACCGAGGGGGCGTTGGTGGTAGCTGCGGCCAAAGCTGGTTTTTGGAGAGAAGAGCTACAGCGAGACTACCCCCGCCTGGCCGAGGTTCCCTTCGACTCCGAGCGCAAAATGATGACCACTATCCATCCTGACCCAAAATGGGGCGGCTACGTGGCCTACGTCAAGGGAGCGCCCGATATCATCATTGGGTTGTGCAAGCAGGTCGTAGAAGACGGCCAGGAGCGGCCTCTGACAGTCGAGAGGCGGCGGCGGATCCTGGAGGTCAACGAGGCTCTGGCCTCCAATGCTCTGCGCGTGCTAGGAGTGGCCTACCGGGCCCTTCCGGAGGCTCCCAACCATCCGACCGCTGAGGAGATCGAGAGAGACCTGACCTTTGTGGGTCTCATCGGCATGATTGATCCGGCCCGGCCGGAGGTGAAGGATGCCATCGAAGTGGCGCGACAGGCAGGTATCAAGACGGTGATGATCACCGGCGATTACAAGAACACCGCTGTGGCCATAGCCGACGAGTTGAACCTGCTCTCGCCAGGCGGCCGTGTGCTGACCGGCGCCGATCTCGATCAACTAGACGACGCGGCCTTCGCTGAAATAGTCGAGGAGGTGGAGGTTTATGCCAGGGTCTCGCCCCAGCACAAGGTGCGAATCGTGGAGGCCCTCAAGGAGCGCGGCCACGTGGTGGCCATGACGGGCGACGGAGTCAACGATGCTCCGGCTCTGAAGCGGGCCAACATCGGGGTGGCCATGGGCATCACCGGGACCGACGTCTCCAAGGAGACGGCGGACATGGTGCTCACCGATGACAATTACGCTTCCATTGTCTTGGCGGTGGAGGAGGGACGCGTCATCTACGCCAACATCCGCAAGTTCGTCTACTATCTCCTCTCCTGCAACGTGGGCGAGATCATGATCATCTTCCTGGCGATGATTGCTGGTTGGCCGGTGCCTCTAACCCCCATCCTGTTGTTGGTGCTCAACCTGGTGACTGACGGCGCGCCTGCCCTGGCCCTGGGAATGGAGAAGGGAGATTCAGGTAACATGAAACGGCCGCCCCGCCGGACGGATGAGCCGGTGATCAATCGCCAGATGATGTGGGGCATCGCCATCCAGACCGTGGCCATCACCACCGCCACTCTGACGGCCTTCATCGTTGGCCTGCGCTGGTTCCCCGACAACCTGAAGGCGGCTCAGACCATGGCCTTCGCCACGCTGTCTATCTCGGAGCTTCTACGAGCCTACACGTCGAGGTCGGAGCGGCACTCCCTGTGGTCTATCGGGGTGGTCTCTAACAAGTCGATGCAGGAGGCGGTGCTGATCTCGCTGATCCATAACTTGT
>CAZGKH010000125.1:0-1236 GCA_964525665.1 uncultured Anaerolineae bacterium
CAGAACCGCTTCCTCCTCACCGACGAGGGGACTGGGGAGCTTACTCCGCGCGGGCGGACGATCATTGACCACACCCCGATGGCCTGCTTCGGCCATCCGGATGACCTCATCGGCACGGTGCTGTGGTTGCTCTCGCCCGGCGCAGCCTTTGTCCACGGGGTGGTAGTGCCGGTGGATGGCGGGTTCAGTGCTTTCAGTGGAGTATGAGCAAATGAACGAATCGCAAATCAGCAAAAACGAGATTGTGGCAGAGTTCCGTCGGCTGTGTGAGCAGGTGGGGCGGCGAGGGGTGATAGGCTTTACCTCTGTCGAGGAGGTGAGGTTGTTGCCGGAACAGGCAGCGTATCTGCGGCGCAAGCTGGACGGGCTGGGAGCGTGGCCGGACATCACCGCTGTCTCCATCGGCTTGCTGTATCATGAAGCGGAGATACTGGCCATTCCCGATGGCTGGGTGGGTAAGCCGCCCGAAGATGGCCGTTGGAACCAGTACGCCCGCGCCTACACGGAGCTGAATCGGTTGCTCAATGACATAGCCGGTCAGTTGGTCAAGCAGTTCGGCGGAGTAGCCGAGATGGCCACGGTCGAGGGCTGGTTGGAGCAAGTGAAGCACGTCAACGACTATTGGCCTCACTGCGTCTCGCACCGCGCCTTCGCCGAGGCAGCGACGGTGGGCTGGCGGGGGAGGAGCGGTCTGGTGATCACGCCTGAGGCCGGCCCAGCGCTGCGCTTCGCCACGCTGTTCGTTCCCCAACGGCTCTCCCCGGACAGCAGAGACTTGCCTGGCTGCGGCGATTGCCACGCTTGTCTGGAGGTATGCCCCATCCTGCGCCCGGAGGAGGGCTACCGGGAGAGGTGCCGCCGTCGGCTGAAGGCGCTGGGCCTGGAGGACGAAGTGTGCGGCATCTGCGTACGGGTGTGCTGGGAGGCGGTGCATGAGCGAATCAGCGAATGAGCGAATCAGCAAATCGTAAATGAAGAATCAATGACAGGAGGTAAACTAGTGCCAGAAGTCCACGAAGCAGCGCGACCGTTGGTGGAAATGCAGCCCAAGTATGATTTCTTTGTCGGCATTGATTCGGATGGCTGTGTTTTTGACACGATGGAGATCAAGCACAAGGAGTGTTTCTGCCCCAACATCATCAAGCACTGGGGCCTGCAAGCCGTTTCCAAGTACGCCCGCGAGGCGGCGGAGTTTGTGAACCTGTACTCCAAGTGGCGGGGCATCAACCGCTGGCC
>CAZGKH010000125.1:1336-9426 GCA_964525665.1 uncultured Anaerolineae bacterium
TGGCGGTCAACGCCACCATCGCCGACATGGTACACGGCATCCCACCCTTCCCCTACGTGCGCGAGAGCCTGGAGTATCTCTCCGACAAAGCCGACATGATCGTCGTCTCCCAGACGCCGAACGAGGCCCTGGATCGCGAGTGGAAGGAGCATGGCATTGACCGCTACGTGCGGGTCATCGCCGGCCAGGAGATGGGCACTAAGAGCGAGCACATCGCCCTGGCCACCAGGGGGCAGTACGCGCCCGACCATACACTGATGATCGGCGACGCGCCGGGCGACCTGAGAGCCGCGCGGGCCAACAATGCCCTCTTCTTCCCCGTCAACCCCGGCCACGAGGAGGAGTCGTGGCAGCGGTTCTACGAGGAGGGGCTGCACAAATTCCTGGCCGAGGAGTACGCCGACGGCTACGAAGCCAGGTTGATCGCTGAGTTCGAGCGATTCATGCCCGAAGTGCCGCCGTGGAAGCGGTGACAAATCGGCGAATCAGCCTGGCTTGACAGGTTACGTATGAATGTGCTACAATCACAGGTAAGGAGAGTACTGATGCATACGCTTGCCAAATCTTATACCGCTGAAAGTGTCCTCACCTCCCTGGGCTATCCTGATCCACTGGTAGCAGCCCGCCAACACGCCCGCATGATCTTGCTGGGACGTCTGGCACGTTATCAAGCTATCATTCGAGAGTTGGAGGTCAAGTGGGGCTGCACGCTGGAGGACTTACGCGCGCGCTACACCGCCCACGGCAGCGAAGACTTTGAAGCCGACGACGACTACCTGCAATGGCAGTGGTATGCCGACGCCATCAAGACCGTCAATGCCCAACTCACTGCCATCTCCGAGGCGTAAGCCATGCTTCGACTATTCGATACCTATGCCTCACTGTTCAAATCCTGGCGTGTGATCCGTTACGAACAGGAAGCCGAGGCATACTTGCTCCAATTGTCTGCTCTCTTGCAGGATGGTAGCCGCCTGGAACTGCGTGACTACCTCTTTGCCGATGGCAGTCGCAAATATGCCTATCAGTGGATGGAGGCTAATGGCGCCTTGCGGCGACGCTGGGATAATGCGCCCCACTGGCCCGACGTTGCTACCGCTCCCCATCACGTGCATCTGTCAGGCCGGGAGATGCCGGAATCATCCACAGTGACAAATCTGGAAGACTTGCTGCAATTCATCCAGAGTTGGTTCACATCTTGCCCTCAGGCGGAGACCTAATAGTAGTGCGACTACCGCCTGCGTTGATGGAGGAGGCTCGATCATTGGAAAGGCTGGTTTCTACGCTCTCCGACGACGATGTGCTCGCGTTGTCCAAAGCACAGATGAGGCCAGCGCAGGGGCGACGTCTGAGCGAGTTGCTGGAAAAGCAGCGCGAGGGCGAATTGACTGGGAGCGAACGCCCAGAGCTGCTGGCCCTGATGCAAGTCTACAAGCAACTCTGGACACGCCAATCAGAGGCGTTGGCCGAAGCGGTGCGGCGGGGCCTGCGGAGGCCATTGGAGCCATGACACCTGGAACAATCTCTGGAGAAGAATAGGAGAGTGCGATGACCATTAGACAGGCTACCTGGACGCGATTGTATACCCTAGCTCAACAGGCACGGCTGGCCGGTGCAACTCGCCAGCGGCTGGAGGTCCATCTTTCGCCGGAGGAGAGCACGGTCCTGGCCGACGTGCTGGAAGCCGCGATGCGTATGACGTCCGCCGTGATGAGCAAGTTAGAATTGGACCTGAGCGAGCCGACCGCCGATGAGTTGGCCCATCTGGCTATGCAAGGGGGAGCGTTTGACTGGCTGGCTGACGAGCCGGACCTGTATAGCGACGATGACCTGAAGGAGCGGTTTGAATGGGCGACAGCATGAGACGGGGATCGGTAGTACTGGCCATCTACCCGTTCACCGACCTGTCGTCGGCCAAACGACGCCCGGCCCTGGTGGTGTCGGCGACCGGGCGACCAGGTCGTGACTGTATTCTGGCCTTCATCACGTCCCGTACCGGACGGATCGAAGCGACCGACCTGGTGCTTGACCTCAGCGATGGGGGTTTTGCAGCTACGGGGCTACGGGTGACGTCGGCGGTGCGGTGTGGGAAGCTGATGACGCTAGACCGCACGCTGCTAACCGGCCGTTTGGGGCAGCTAAGCGAGCGTCTGATGGCTGAGGTAGACATTCGGTTGAAGAAAGCACTGGGACTACGATGAGTGCCCCACCCATGACGCCACGGGCGTCTGGTTCGACGAGTTCCCGCTCACGCCGGAGTGAGTGTTAAGTGAGTTGGGGGCTGGTAGATTGGAGAATTGGTGGTCAGGTGCAGTCCCGCATGATCCTGCCAAGACGCCTGGCGCGTGATCTGTTATGAACAGGAGGGCGAAGCATACTTGCTCTATTGGAGGATGCTAACCGAGGTGCCGCTGCGGAATCTGCGTATGCGTACAGGAGGGAATGTTGATGAAATTTGAAGTGCCAGATGTCCGGGATGTTGTCATGAGAATACTTGAAGTCGAGGACAGCTTTGGTGATACAAAACAGGACATATACCAGTGCCTGCAAAATCATCGGAGACGCATTGAACGCAATAAGCAATTGGTCGCCGCTGGCAAGTATATGCAGGTGCTACGTATCTTCCTGCCAGACCTGTTGATCCGCGGAATAAGTGGCGAAGCAGGGAGCAAAGTGCATGAGGAACTGAAGAAACATATCAAAGAAGATTCAGACCTGAGAACTGATGTATATCAGCAGGTACTTGAGAAAGCTAGCTACAGGTGGGGAGTTCCGAAAGGGGTACAAGTCATCGAAGGTGTAGTAAGGATACTTCGCGATGAGTATGGCTGGGATTGGGAGCGATACTTTGAAGAAGCTGAAGCAGAAAAGGAGACGAACTTCATCAGCGATAAGCTTCTCAAAGTGAAGTACATCGGGTTCAAGGTTCGGGATCTAGCTCTGTCAAACTTCAACGCGAACTACGCGGCTAATGATCTACATGTGGTACGGGTGATCACAAGGTTAGGGCTTCTGAATTATGGTTATGAACTGTTGCGTGACAACAGTCTGGAAATGGGAACAGATTCAGCTAAGCGGAAGAACTATCTGTTTCTGCATGGATTGATCTTGCGACTATCTGCTCTTACAGGCGACGAGTTTTCACCTTCAGACTTGGACCGGGTTTTCTGGCACTTTGGCAAGTCGTTGTGCGGAGCTAGACCACGGTGTGACTACTGTCCTGTGGCTGAGATTTGCCCAACGGGGACAAGTCGGATAATAGGCAAATTGTGAGGTACTATGTTAGTCGGTAAAGGCTACACGGACAGATTTTTGACTGAACGCGAAGTCCACGACCTGACAGCCGAGGCGCTGGCGTGGGCCAATCTCGACGGCAAGCGCGTGCTGGTCATCATCCCCGACCATACCCGCACCGCGCCGATTCCCCTGTTCTTCCGACTGTTCCACGAGCTGCTGGGGGGGAGAGCCGCTGCGCTGGACTACCTGGTGGCACTGGGCACCCACCAGCCAATGAGCGAAGACGCGCTGAACAGGCAGGTAGGCGTCACTGCGGCGGAGCGAGCGGAGAGGTACGGCGATGTCCGCATCTTCAACCACCGCTGGGACTTGCCTGACACTTTCGTCACCATCGGCGCTATCCCCGCTGCCGAGATTGAAGAGGTCACCGGCGGGCTGATGCGCCAGGATGTGCCGGTTGCCCTCAACAAGCTCATCTTCGACTACGACCAACTCATCATCTGCGGCCCCACGTTCCCCCACGAGGTGGTCGGTTTCTCCGGCGGCAACAAGTACTTCTTCCCCGGCATCGGCGGCGCGGAGGTGATCAATTTCACCCACTGGCTGGGAGCAGTGATCACCAGCATGGAAATCATCGGCACCAAGCATACTCCGGTGCGGCGGGTCATCGACCGGGCAGCCTCGTTCATTGATAAGCCCAAGCTGTGCTTCAGCATGGTGGTCAAGGACATCTCTGAGGATTGCCCCACAAAGCTGGATCGAACAGGGATCACTCCGGTAGACCTCCCCCCTTGTGGTCTAGCTGGGCTGTTCATAGGAACGCCGGAGGAAGCCTACGAGCACGCCGCCGACCTTTCGGCCAAGCTACACATTGTCTACGTGGACAAACCCTTCCAGCGGGTGCTGTCCGTCATGCCGGAGATGTACGATGACCTGTGGACGGCGGCCAAGGGGATGTACAAGCTGGAGCCGGCCATCGCCGACGGGGGCGAGGTGGTCATCTACGCCCCTCACATTACCGAGGTCTCCTACACCCACGGGAAGATCATTGATCAGATCGGCTATCATGTCCGCGACTACTTCCTCAAGCAGTGGGATCGCTTCAAGGACTATCCCTGGGGGGTGCTGGCCCACTCTACTCACCTGAGGGGGATTGGAACGTTCGAGGACGGGGTGGAGAAGGCACGGATCAGGGTGACGTTAGCTACGGGCATTCCAGAGGGGCGGTGTCGACGGATCAATCTGGGCTACCTGGATCCGGCTACGATTAGCATCGCCGAGTGGGAGGGACGCCAGGACGAGGGGATTCTGGTAGTGCCTAAAGCGGGGGAGATGTTGTACAGAATCGGCAAATCGGCAAATCAGCAAATCAACAGATCAGCAAAGCGCAAAGGTGTGTGAGTGACCTACGAGGAATGGGAGCGAGAAGTGCCGGGGGTTATCAAGACTGATCGGGTGTGGCAGTTGTATGCCTATCGCAAGGCCCTATTCCTCTACGACCTGGCCTGGGAGGATTGTGGGAAGTTAATGCGCGATCTGCGGGGACAGGCGGTGGCCCGGCAGTTGATAAGAAGTGCCGGATCTATCAGTGCCAACGTTGAAGAAGGGTATGGACGTGGTTTTGGCAAGGATCGCAATTACTTCCTTCGTGTCTCGACTGGCTCTGCTCGTGAAACGAGGGGCTGGTACTACCGCAGTCGTCATCTGCTGTCACCGGCTGTGCTAGAACATCGCCTAAACTTACTCAGCGAAATCATCGCTCTTCTCGTCACTGAGCTCAAACAACAACGCCAACGTCGCTGACTTGTGATTTGCTGATTTACCTACACCATACAATAAGGAGAGATAGTCATGAACAAAGCTAATTTCGGCCTGGTCGGCCTGGCGGTGATGGGCCAAAACCTGGCCCTCAACGTCGAGCGGAATGGCTTCTCAGTAGCGGTCTACAACCGCACGATGGCCCGCACCGAGGGGTTTATGGCAGGGCCTGCTGAAGGGAAGAACATCCAGGCGGCGTACACGGTTGAGGAGCTGGTGGACGCGCTGGAAAAGCCGCGCAAGATCATGCTCATGGTCAAAGCTGGCGGGCCGGTGGACGCCACTATCGCCCAACTGAAACCTCACCTGGAGCCGGGCGACCTGATCATTGACGGCGGCAACTCGTTCTTCAGCGACACCGAGCGGCGGACCGAGGAACTGGCCGAGGTCGGCATCAACTACATCGGCACCGGTGTCTCCGGCGGCGAGTACGGCGCGCTGTGGGGGCCGAGCATCATGCCTGGCGGCCAGCCGGAGGCGTGGGAGATGGTGAAACCCACCTTTACTGCTATCGCTGCCAAGGTGAACGGCGATCCTTGTGTGACCTACATCGGTCCGCGCGGATCGGGGCACTACGTCAAGATGGTGCACAACGGCATCGAGTACGGCGACATGCAGCTCATCGCCGAGTCCTACGACATCCTGAAACGTATCGGCGGCCTGTCGGCGGCGGAGCTACACCAGGTCTTCGCCGAGTGGAACCAGGGGGAGCTGGAATCGTATCTCATCGAGATCACGGCCGACATCTTTGCCGTGGTGGACGATGAGACCGGCCAGCCGCTGGTGGAGGTCATCCTGGACGAGGCAAAGCAAAAAGGCACCGGCAAGTGGACCAGCCAGAGCGCGCTCGACCTGGGCGCACCGACGCCGACCATCAACGCCGCTGTGGAGTCGCGCATCATCTCCGGTTACAAGGCCGAGCGGGTGGCGGCCAGCCAGGTGCTCTCCGGGCCGGAGATTAAGTTCGTCGGCGACCGCGACGCCTTCGTCCACGATGTGCGCGATGCCCTCTACGCCGCCAAGATCTGCTCCTACGCTCAGGGCTTTGCCCTGCTGCGCGCGGCCAGTCAGGAATACGACTACGATCTGAACTACGGTGAGATCGCCCGCATCTGGCGCGGCGGCTGCATCATCCGCGCCGCCTTCCTGGACGACATTCGCGCCGCCTTCAAGCGCAATCCTGATCTGTCCAACCTGTTGATGGACGCCGAGTTCGGTCAGGCAGTACAGAGCCGCCAGGCCGCGTTGAGGCGGGTCATCCAAACGGCGGTGACCAATGGTGTGCCCTGCCTGGCCCTCAGCAGCGCACTGGCTTACTTCGACACCTACCGCACCGCCCGCCTGCCGGCCAACCTCACCCAGGCCCAGCGCGACTACTTCGGCGCCCACACCTACCGGCGGATTGATAAAGGAGGCTCGTTCCACACGGAGTGGCAACCGTCTGCGCTGGAAACCACGGCTTCTTGACAGGACGGAGGGGTATGTGGTATAATATTCAACAGCCATCAACGTTGATTAACTTGGGGAGGTAGAGATGAACGAAGTGCAGACGGTTGCAGCCACCTGGGCTCGTACCCATTTTGGGCAACTCATGCGGCGGGTCGTCAGGACGAAAGAGCCTTTCATCGTGGAACGGGACAGCATACCCACCGTGGTGATCCTTTCGGTGCCAGGGTATGAGCAATTGCAGCGGCAGGCAGCGTGGTACCGCTTCTACGAACTGAGCCGCCAAGCCGGATTGGAAGCCGAAGAGGAGGGTCTCACTGAAGAAGACGTCCAGGCCGAGATCGAGGTCATCAAGCAACAGGTCTACTCAGAGCGATATGGGCGAGGCTGAACGCCCCCTGCGTGTGATGGCCGACTCCAACATCATCATTGCCGGAGTCCTGAAGCCACGCTGGTTCTTCGAGTTCCTTGGACACGCCATCCGAGGGGACTTCCAGTTGATTCTGGCGCCCCAAACCGTTGCCGAGGTGCTGAGGTGGGCTAAGGTCAAGGGAGGTTACCGGCGCGGTGCAGTGGAGTTCTTCCTGGCGGCGTGCCGGTTTGAGCTGGCACCGGCTCCCAGCGCCGAAGAGGTGCAAGCCAACGCCGACCTGGTACGAGACGCGACGGATGTACCCATAGTGCTTTCGGCCATTAAGGCTAGACCAGACTACCTGGTGACCAACGACGAGGACTTCCTGGCCGAGAAGACCGAGGCTGCCCTGAAGAAGCAGGGCGTGGAGGTGGTGCGTGTAGGGACGTTCCTGGCCAAAGTCATGGGCTGGAAGAGCCGGGAACTCGGGGCCATCCGGCTCAAGGAATGGGCTGAGACGTTGCCGCCAGACCTAATATCCTAAATCTCTACATCCACCTTTTTCCGTCTTCCAGTATTGATCGGGCTGGTCTGCCCAGAAGCACGATCCTGGCAGCCAGCCCGTTGTCATTTGCCCGGAGTGTGGTACAATAAGTTGGGTGCCGGGCGAAGGCTTCTAATGCATCAGCCTGGACGGGACGCGCGACTCGTGCCGCTTCCTGGCCTGTGAATACCGAGAATCACGGAGGTGAATCATGTCTGTTCAAGAGGGCGCTCTTTACGGCGATTTAGTCCTCTGGCTGCGCGACCGAGCCGCTGAGCTGCTGGCTGAGGCCAGGGCCGATTCCACCATCGAGGCGGAGACGGCCCGGCTGGACGAGTTGGTCCGGAGCTGGTTCTTCACGCCCCAGGATGAGTTGCATGGCTGTGCACCGCACGACCTCATCTGGGCTGAGCAGATGGGCAAGCCCAATCCCATCCCCACAGACCGCCTGGATGACTTCTTCTTCGACGATTGCCCCATCTGCCAGCAGACGAAAGCGGAGGTCGAGGCTGCGGAGCTTGAGGGACATGAGCACGGCTGGCGCTGGTACCACGATGATGGCGGCTATCCCCTCATCGCCCAGTACGATCCCGAAGGGTGGGATGCTCGCTGGGCCGAGGAAGAGGCGGACTTCGAGGCCTGGCAGGCTGAACAGGAACAGCAGCGTGAGACCGGGCCGGCCCCACCCTACACCCC
>CAZGKH010000126.1:0-1076 GCA_964525665.1 uncultured Anaerolineae bacterium
CAGATGGATTTCTGGGAACTCCCGGCCGAGGAGATTCAGGCCGTGGTCAGTACCAACTTGATAGGGGCGATGTACGGCACAAAAGTGGCGTTGAGCGCCATGCTGGAGCAGGGCTTCGGGGCTGTTTACAACTTGGAGGGCCTGGGCAGCGATGGCCGCAAGGTGGAGGGTCTGGCGCTCTACGGCAGCACCAAAGCTGGCCTGCGGTATCTCGACGAGTGTTTAGCGAAGGAGATAGAAGGGACGCCCGTGCTGGTAGGTGCGCTCAGACCCGGCATGGTCATAACCGACTTTGTGACACGCCAATTTGAAGATCGCCCACCAGAAGAGTGGGAGCGTGCCAAGCGCATGTTCAATATCATAGCCGACCGAGTCGAAACCGTCACCCCGTGGCTGGCCCAGCAGGTGCTCGACAATGACAAAAACGGTGTCTGCATCTCCTGGCTGTCCAGATGGAAGGTCATGGGGCGATTCCTCACCGCGCGCTTTCGCAAGCGCAATTTGTTTGAGTAACTCCATACGGTCGAATATCCGTCGCGGATCACGCTGCCAGTCAAGCCTAGATGAAACAGTGAGGTCAAGAATATGAAGACATATCTTAGGATTATCTTAGGCATCGTAGCCTGCCTGCTGCTTGCTGGCGGAGCTTATCTCTGGGCAACCGGGATGATGGATTCGATCTATGCCTATCGTTCCCCTTTGCACGATAGCCCGCCCTTCCCGGGCCAACCACTGGGCGAGCCGATCACCCGGCGGGTTGTCTTTGTCCTGATTGATGCTCTCCGCGAGGACACATCGTTGCGGCCAGATGTGATGCCATTCTTGAACGAATTACGCCAGCAGGGCGCGTGGGCAACCATGCACAGCCGCCCACCCTCATACTCCGAACCCGGCTATTCGGTGCTTCTCACCGGCGCCTGGCCCGACGTGAGCGATGGCCCGGCGGTGAATCTGGATTACGAAGAGATCCCAACCTGGACGCAAGACGATCTGGTTTCGGCCGCCCACCGTGCCGGACTGAAAACGACCGTCTCTGGCTACAACTGGTTCGAGAAACTGATCCCGCAAACCTCCGT
>CAZGKH010000126.1:1176-2785 GCA_964525665.1 uncultured Anaerolineae bacterium
GAGCCGTTCGTGCTGGTGGGGGCGAGGGTCAAGCCGGGGAATTACGGCGATGTTAACATGGTGGATGTGGCTCCGACGCTGGCGGCCCTGCTGGGGGCCAACATCCCGGCTTCCAGCCAGGGACGCGTGCTCACCGAAATGCTGGAACTCAACGCGGAGCAACAGGGGACCATCGAGCGCGCGCTGGAGGCGCAACAAAGCCAGTTGGTGAGCCTGTACCAGGCCGCCATCGGCCGAGAGGTCGCGGTGGAGCCAGGTGAAGATAGCGTTGCCGCCCACCAGTCTGCCCTGGAGGCAGCGCGAGCCGCCCGCCTCAGCGCCGAGCGCGTGCCGCGCGCCATTCTGGCCCTGGCAATCGTGCTGCTCCCTGCCGCCGTGATGTTCCGCCAGCGAGGGCGCAAATTGGCGTGGCTCCTGGGGGGAGCTGTGCTGTACGTGATACTCTTCAACTTCCGCTATGCCGTTCTGGACAGCCGGACCTACTCGCTCAGTTCCGTCGCCAGCCCTGATAAATTGATCCTCTACTGCGCCCTCACCGCCCTGATGGCCCTGGTCATCAGTTGGCTGGTCTCGCCATTATTGGGTCTGAAGGCATTTCGCCGCGGGCCAAGACAGGCCAGCGAGCTTGTGTTAGGGTTGACCCTCATCACCGTGTACTTGCTCTCCCTGCCTGTGCTTTGGAGCTTTGCACTCAACGGAGCTGTGGTCACCTGGACATTGCCAGACATGGGCAGCATGTTCCTGGCCTTCATCTCGCTGATCCAAGTGCTGCTGGTCGCCGTGTTCGGCCTGGTGTTGGCCGGACTGACGGCTGTGATCGCCCGATTTGTTATAGTGAAAGGAAACCGAAAATGACCTACAGTGAGACTCCCCAACTGCAACCCATTGCCCCCAGCTACCACCTGCGCATCCTGAGCGATGAGCAATTGGAGCAGTTCAAGTCGGCCACGCTGACGATTCTGGAGGAGGTGGGCATCCACTGCCCTTCGGAGAAGGCCCTGAGCATCTACGCCGAGCACGGCGCGCGGGTGGATTTCGAGAGCCAGATCGTCAAGCTGCCGCCCGACGTGGTGACAGAGGCCATGTCCCACGCGCCGCGCTACTACACCATGGGCGCGCGCTCCCCGGCCTTTGACCTGCGGCTCGACGGGACGACCATGTACTGCGCCACCGACGGCTGCGGCACGAAGACGATAGACTTTGAAACCCGTCAGCGGCGCGCTTCGACCAAGGACGACGTGGCCAAGATGGCGCGGGTGACGGACTATCTCCCCTCTATGGCCTTCTACTGGCCCATCGTCAGCGCTCAAGACTTCCCGGCCACAGCGCCGTTGCACGAACTAGACGCCTCGTTCAACAACACCGTCAAGCACGTGCAGACCGAGACGGTGATGGGGGAGAGGACCGCGCGCTACGCCGTCGAGATGGCCCAGGTCATCGCCGGCGACGAGGCGACGATGCGCGTGCGCCCGCCCCTCTCGTCACTGGTCTGCACCATTGCTCCCCTGGGGCAGGACCCGGGTGGCATCGAATCGGCGTTGGTCTTCGCCGAAGCGGGCCTGCCGGTGGGTTTCATGTCCATGGCCACCGCTGGCTTGACCGCGCCGGC
>CAZGKH010000126.1:2885-9426 GCA_964525665.1 uncultured Anaerolineae bacterium
GAGGCTCCAACGCTAGACTGGGAGTCCGCTGTGGGAATGGCCGCTGCCATACTGATGTGTGCCCTCTGTGGAGCGGAGACTGCCAGTGGCCTGGGGCTGCGGGAAACCTGCACCCTGCTCTACCCCGAGGCGCTAGTCCTGGATAGCGAAAGCTACGACACGGCGCGCCTTTACGCGGCCGGCCTGGACGTCAGCCCCGAGGAGTTCGCGCTGGACGTAGTCAAGGCTGTGGGACCACGGGGACACTTTCTTTTCCATGAACACACCCGCGACCACGTGCGCAAGTGGCAGCTTTCGGAGCTGGTCAACCAACCCAGCCCGGAGGGCGGCTACCGGGATCCGGTCGAGGTGGCGCGTGAAAAGACGGACTGGATCCTGGAGCACCACCATCCACAGCCGCTGGAAGAAGTGCAGCAAGCAGAGTTGGCCCGTATCCTGCAGGCTGCCGAGCGCGACCTGGGATAGCAAGGAGCAGTTCATGAGAACGTTGCTACAGGTGATTTCGGAGGATGAGCGGGCGCAGGTGCACGAGCGCACATTGAGCATCCTGGCCAAGACTGGCCTGCGGGTGGACACGGCCCAGGGGCGTCAGATCCTAAAGGACGCCGGGGCGGAGGTAGACGAGGACACCAACATCGTGCGCTTTCCGCGTGACCTGGTTGAGGAGTCACTTAGGCTTGCGCCCAAAGAGTTCACCCTTGGGGCGCGCCGGCCGGGCTGGGACCTGCACGTGAACAGCGGCGACTGCACACTCCTGGTGGACGGAGAGGCCATGTTTGCCCTCGATCGGGAGACAGGGGAGCGCCGGCCCGGTACGATCAAAGACTGGCTGGCGGCGACCCGTCTGATAGATGCCCTGGATGAGATCGGCGTCTATTGGAGCATGGTTGAGCGCGGCGATAGCGGCGATACGATGGCTGACCTTGTCATCTACTGGCGGCATCTCTTCCGCAACTTCTCCAAACACGTGCAGGATGGGATCAGCAGCCCGAACCAGGCTCCGTGGCTTCTGGAAGTATTGCAGGTGGTCTTTGGCGACCAGGAGACCATCCGTCGTCAGCACCCGCTGTCGTTCCTGCTGTGCCCACAGTCGCCGCTGGTCATCGAGGGGCCGTACACCGATGCCTACCTGGCGCTGTTGGGCTGGGACATCCCGCTGGCCGTCATGCCCATGCCGCTGATGGGCGCTACGGCCCCTGGCAGCCTGGCTTCTACCACCGTGCTGGGCAACTGTGAGGTGCTGGCTATGCTTTGTTTGATACAGGCGGCCGCACCGGGCACGCCTTTCATCTATGCTCCCGCTCTGTCTAACATGGACCCGCGCTCCGGGCGATACAGTGGTGGCGCCATTGAGAACGGACTGTTGAGTGCTGCCGCCGTCGAGATGGCCCGCTACTATGGCCTGCCGGTGGAGGGCACAGGCGGCGGGACGGATCACTACGTCCCCGGTATCCAGCCTGGCTACGAGCGCGCGCTGAGCAGCCTGCTGCCGGTGCTATCCTGGCCAGACATTCTGGTGGGGCCCGGCTTGCTGGGCGGTTCGATGATCCTAAGCCTTGAGCAACTGCTGATTGACGTTGAAGTCTTCAGAATGTGCAAGCGGGCCAGCCAGGGCATCGCCGCCGACGAGGACAAATGGCTGGAGGACGTGATCAGCAGCGTCGGGCCGGGCGGTGGCTTCTTGTCGGAGCGCTCCACGGTGGACGGTATCCGTGGGGGCGAGTGGTACGTCCCCCAGCTTGGCTGGCACGATACCTTTGAGGCGTGGGAGGCCGCCGGCAAGCCCACGCTGCTCGAAGAAGCGCGCCAGAAGGTGGAGCAGATACTGGCGATTCACCAACCACTTCCCCTCGACGAGGACGTCGAGCGCGAATTGGACCACATCCAGAAACGGGCTCAGGAAGCTCGTAGTACATCAAGCTAATCTCATAAACACACAGGAGGAACCAAGATGCGCGTATTATCATTGGGCGGCGCTGGCGCCGTTTGTCAACACGCAACCCGTGACTTGGCCGAGTTCTCCGACTTCGACCAAATCGTCATCGGCGACTACAACGTCGCCGCCGCGGAGAAGCTGGCCGCCGAGATCGGCGACCCTCGCCTGCAAGTGCTCAAAGTGGATGCCGAGGATTACGACGGGCTGATCAAGACCTTCAAGGACTTCGACGTGATCCTCAACGGCCTGCCCTGGAAGTACGACCTGGCTGTCACCAAGGCCTGCGTCGAGGCTGGCGTCAACGGCCTGGACGTTTCCACCGAAGAGAGCCAGTGGGACTACGACACAGCGGCTAAAGAGGAAGGCATCGTCTTCATCCCCGGCGTCGGCGCCACGCCCGGCATCACCAACGTCATGGCCCGGCGGGGGGCGGATCAACTGGACGAGGCGCACGAGATCCAGATCAACTTCGCCGCCTTTCGCTGTCCAGCTCCCGCCCCTGGCTTGCTCATCACTTTCCTGTGGGAATTCCATCCCGAAATCGCGGAGCGGCTATACTACAAGGACGGCGAGTTCCACCTGGCTGGCCCCTTCGAGGGACTCAAGACAGTGAACTTCCCCGGTCCCATCGGCGAGCAGGAAGTCTGTTACATCCCCCATCCGGAGACGCGCACCATGCCTAAGAGTCTGGGGGCCAAGTCCGTATCGGTGCACGGTTGCTTCCCGCCCCACGCCATGCGGCTGGCCAAGGCATTGCTAGAAGCGGGCTTTTACAACGAAGGTAAACTCACCGTCAAGGGAATCGAGACCACAGCGTTCGAGATGGTGTACGAGTTGCTCCTCCAATTGCCGGAGAGCAAAGAGACGCCGCTGTGGGCTTACGGCCTGGTGGTGGAAGTCTACGGCAAGCGGGACGGGCGCGACGTGAAGATCAAGCTTTGGAACCGCCACCCGTCAATGGAGGAATGGGGCGGCAAGGCAGCCTATTACAAGAACATCGCCATCCCGCTGAGCATCGGCGCGCAGATGATCGGCCGGGGCGACGTCAAAGTGAAGGGCGTCATGCCGCCGGAGACGGCCATTGACCCCGACATTTTCTTCGCCGAGTTGCGCAAGCGGGGCATCGAGATCCACGAGCGGGTGGAGGAGTATCACGTGGTAGGGAAGGGGTAAATTCGTGGATTCGGAAACTCGTAAATTCGTAGGCTGGTCTGCAAATCTACGAATCTACGAATCTACCAGCGTAGGGCGAAAGTGACGAAAAATGGCAACGATTGGTTCCGTCTATCCGCCCCACAGGCACCTCTGGAGCGGGTTGCTCAGCGATGATGCCGCTTCGTTTACGGCTGCCGAGGTGGGGGTGCTGGGGGTGCCCTTTGACGGAGCAGTGAGCTTTCGCCGGGGGACGGCCTTCGCCCCAGCCAGGCTGCGGGAGCTATCCCCTCACCTGGCTCCTTGCGCCGAGGAGGGGCAACCTTTGAGCCTGCGGGTGCGAGACTACGGCGACGTGCCTCCCGACCTGGAGTGGGCGCGCTACTTTCAGGCGGTGGAAGACCGGGCGGCGGAGGTGCTACGGCATCCCTTGGCCCTCTTCCTGGGCGGCGACCATTCGGTGACCATCCCTATGATGCGGGCTTTCAATCGGGCTGTGGACGGGCCTTTCGGCGTCCTGCACTTCGACGCCCACCCCGACCTCTGCGACGCCTACGAGGGGCATCGCTGGTCCCACGCCTGCACGGAGCGGCGGGCTCTGGAGTTATCCGGTTTGGAGCCTCAGCACCTGGTCTTCGTCGGCCTGCGCTCCTTTATCCAGGAAGAGTGGGATTTCCTGAAGGAGCACCCGGAGATCACCTGCTACACTGCTCGTCAGTGCTACCGGCTGGGCATCGAGGAAATCGCTGAGGATGTGGTGGAGAGGCTGCGGGGTGTGCCGGCCGTGTATTTCACCCTGGACATTGACGGCCTGGATCCAGCCTATGCTCCTGGCACCGGTACGCCAGAGGGCGGCGGACTCACCACGCGGGATCTGCTGGAGTTGGTGCGGGTGGTCCTCCGTGAGCTGCCGGTACGGGCTATGGACGTGGTTGAGGTGGCCCCGCCTTTGGATCAGGCCGACATCACCTCCTTCGCCGCCCTCAAGGTCATCTACGAGGCATGGTGGGCCATGCAGGAGAAGCTTATTCAAAAACTATAGCTAGGAGGATAGCGGATGGACACGAGCAATACGAATCTCATTTCACCAGTCTGGAGCCGCATCACCCCCATCTTGGCGGAGCGGGCGGAGGGGGCTTACGTCTACGACCAGGATGGCGCCCGCTACCTGGATTTCACCTCTGGCATCGGCGTGACCAACACCGGCCATTGCCACCCCAAGGTGGTCCAGGCCGTCCAGGAACAGGCGGCGAAGCTCATGCACGCCCAAGTCAACATCATCTTTCACCGGCCGCTCCTGGAACTGGCGGAAGAGCTGCGGACGGTTGTGCCGCAGGGACTGGACTCTTTCTTCTTCTCCAACAGTGGCGCGGAGGCGGTAGAGGGGGCGGTCAAGCTGGCCCGCCACGCCACCGGCCGGCCAAACGTCATCGTCTTCCAGGGCAGTTTCCACGGTCGCACCGCCCTGACGATGGCCCTCACCACCTCCAAGACCATCTACCGCGCCGGCTACCAGCCCCTGCCAGCGGGCGTCTTCGTCGCCCCCTATCCCTATGCCTACCGCTACGGCTGGAGCCCAGAGGATACCGAGGCCTTCTGCCTACGGGAACTTAAGCTGCTGCTGAAGTCCCAGACCGCCCCCTTCGAGACGGCGGCCATTCTGGTGGAGCCGGTGCTGGGAGAGGGCGGGTACGTGGTGCCGACGCCTGGCTTCCTGGCGAGCCTGCGCTGCATCTGCGACGAGCACGGCTTTCTGCTCATTGCCGACGAGATCCAGTCGGGCTTTGGGCGCACCGGGAAATGGTTCGCTATCCAGCACTTCGGAGTCGAGCCCGACATCATGACCATGGCCAAGGGCCTGGCTTCGGGCCTGCCGCTGTCGGGGATCGCTGCTCGACGGGAGTTGATGGAGCGGTGGATCCCCGGCTCCCACGGCGGCACCTATGGCGGCAACGCCGTCGCCTGCGCCGCTGCCGTAGCCACCATCCGCGTCATTCGCGAGGAGGGCCTGCTGGAGAACGCGCAGCGGATGGGCACGCTGTTGATGGAACGGCTGCGGGAGCTCCAGTCCGAGTTCGGTAAGCGAAGCGGCGTCATCGGCGATGTGCGAGGGCTGGGGCTGATGGTCGGCGCCGAGTTCACTGATTCTGATGGCACCCCCGCCACAGATCTGGCCAAGGCTGTGGTGAAGGGCTGCCTCAAGCGGCACCTGCTGCTCCTCACCTGCGGCCCGTGGGACAACACCGTCCGCTGGATTCCGCCGCTGGTGGTGACCGAGGAGCAGGTGGAAGAGGCGCTGGTGATTTTCAAGGATGCCCTGGAGGAAGCGATCTCTCGGGGGTAACCAAGGTGTCAGGCACTTCCGAAAAAGCTGCCTGGCCTAACGCTCAAGACGATTTGGAGAAAGGTCTTGCTTTGAAACTCTCATCAGAAAGTGCCTGGCACCTGAACGCTCATAACTAGGAGGAATCATGCCTGTACCTGAATCCATTCTATATCTTACCGAATCGGACGTCCAGCAAACCCTGACCGTGGCCGAGGCGGTTGACCTGGCTGAGAAGGGCATCGTGGGCGACGCGGCAGGGCAGGTCGTCGGCGACAAGTTCTACATGAACGTAGGCGATGCCGGCTTCATCAAGCCCTTCTCCGGCTACCTGGCCGGTGAGGAACTGGCCTTTGTCAAGACCTTCAGCTTCTTCCCCGGCAATCCGCAGCGGTTCGGCTGCTCCACGACCTCGTCGGTGGTGCTCCTGTTCGACGCCGAGACGGGCCTGCCGGTCTGCTTGATGGAGGCCGGCTGGGTGACAGCCCTGAAAACCGGCGCCTCGACCACCGTGACGGCCGCCTATCTGGCCCGCCCCGATTCGGCCACGGTGACTATCTTCGGGGCGGGGACGCTGGGGCGGATGCACCTGCGCGCCCTGACCCATCGTTTCCGCCTCCGCCAGGCCTACGTTGTGGACATTCTACCCCAGGCGGCAGCGGCCTACGTGGCGGAACTGGGGCCGGAGCTGGACTTCCCACTCGAATCCGTCCCGCTGGCGGAACGGGAGCAAGCAGTGCGCCAGGCCGACATCGTTATCACCGTCACCACCGGCAACCAGCCGCTGATGGAACGAGCCTGGCTTCGACCTGGAGCTTTCGTGGCCCGGCTGGGCTCCTACCAGGAAGTCGCCCTGGATGTCATAACCGAGGCCGACAAGGTGGTGGTTGACAGTTGGTACTACGTCAGCTATCGCATACCGGAGTTGAAGATGCTGGCCCAGGCGGGGCGGTTCGGGGCCGAGGACGTCCACGCCGAGTGGCCCGACGTCGTGGCAGGGCGAAGACCGGGCCGCGAGTCGCCCGACGAGGTCATCGTCTACATCGCCCTGGGTATCTGGGGGGAGTACGCCGCTATCCTGCCCGAGGTCTATCGGAAAGCAAAGGCGATGGGGTTGGGGCAGCGGCTGG
>CAZGKH010000127.1:0-3211 GCA_964525665.1 uncultured Anaerolineae bacterium
GCGGACGGCCAGACTATGAGGAGTACTACGGTTATCAATGCCTCCGGCCGCAGTGTGTCTCGGATCGATTTGCGAATCAGGAAGATGCTAACACCGATGGCAGCTATTATGGCCAAGAGATTGAGCACGTGGTAGACCCAGGCGTCCATGGGCACGTTCACCCCGCCGAACAGGCCCCAATAGGACATGGCGAAACCCACTCTTTCCCCCCACAACTGGAGGAGGGTGGCGGGAGGGTGCCGCCGACCAAGAATGTCCAGGAACACGTTCAAGCCCAGGGGGTCGCCATAGAGGCGCCAATTGCGCCAGTACCACCAGCCGCTGACGGCTAAGGCCGGCAGAATGACCAATGACCAATGACCAATGACCAAGCCAAAACGCTTTATGAGTGGAACATTACGATGCTGCTGCCAGATGCGGGCGGCGACGGCCAGTAGGGCCAGTGGGAACAATCCCAGTGCGCTTTCCTTCGTGAGCGCCGCCAGTCCAAGCACAAATCCCAATACCCAATACCTAATATCCAATACCCAATCCTGGCTGGGTATTGGGTATTGGGTATTGGATATTCTGACCATCATCAGCAGCGCCAGGCTACACAGCGGCACCACCAGGTTGTCGTTGTTGACGGCGCCACTGATGAACAGGAACATGGGAGTGAAAGCGTTGACAGCCGCAGCGCCGAGGGCCAGGTACCGGTGGACAGGGAATATCTCCAGAGCGATCAAGTAGGTCAGGAGCACGGTGGCCGCTCCCATCAGTACCGATAGAAAACGTATGAGATGCACCGCCAGGGCTGTCCCGTGCCAGGGGAAGGCCTCTCGCTGGGAGTGGACGACCAGGTTCGTGTTGCCGTCGGCCGTCAGGAGGCCGTTGTCCACATGAGGGTTGCTCCATAGCAGAGGCGGATCGCCATCACTATCGTAGGCATCATCGGTGTCAATCCAGAAAGTGATCAGCGCGCTCAGGGCATAGTACAAGGGCGGTTGGCTGCCCTCCTGTCGCCAGGGCTGATGAGTATTGGCATCTTGCACAGGCAGCCCGTTGCCGTCTGCCAGGTGCTTGACGAAGGGATAGTGCCAAAGTTCGTCGGAGGCTTCGAAGATAGGCGTGATTACGCTATAGGTGATACCCAATGCGATAAATGTGATCAGGATGAAGGCGATAGCTGGAGGTCGGAGATTGGAGATTGGAGATTGGAGATTTGTGTTCATTCCACTCTCACTTTGCTCAAGAGCATGCGGTCGTTGGGCAAAGGGTTGCTCTGCTCGTCAAAGGCGGGAAGCCGCAGCATAGTTTCCAAATCGTACATCCCCACTTCGATCTGGTACTGGCCCGCTGGAGCCGCTGCGTCCACAACGATCTCGTATTCATCGCTCACCACCTCGCCGGGGAGCCAGTGGGTGGTTGGATAGGCGCCTCCCACGGGCAGGTTATCCCTTTGCCCCCAGGTGAGATTTTGGGCATCAAGGAGGTGCACGAAGACGGTGTAGCTAGTCTCCATTTTCGCCAGGCTCTGCCAGTAGAGAGTAAGGTGCAAAGTTCCGCCTGGCCTAATGGCAGCCTTATCCAGGTCGTATCCGAGGAAGGTCACCTTGTCAGCCAGGTTCGCTCGCAGAGGGTGCTGGATCTCGGTTGGTACAGTGAAAAGCCGCTCAGGGGCCACTACCGACAATGTCGCCAGGGGTTGGAAGTTGGAAGTTGGAGGTTGGAGGTTTGAGGTTTGAAGTTTGAAGTTTAAGGTTTGCTCCCCCGTTGGAGCAGCGGCGTCAATCACCAGATCGTATTGGCCCTTGATAATCTCGTCTTCGTTCCAGCGGTTGGTTGGGTAGCTTTCATTGGCCAATGGAAACTCACCTCCAGCCCAGACGTTTCCCTCGTTGTCTTGCGCTTGCAGGTGAAGGCGGTAGTCGCTCTGCATTGAGTGTAGCGCTCGCCAGAAGAGGATGACTCTGACGACTTCACCCGCCTTCACCTCAGCGGTCGAGAGGTCGTAGCCTAGAAGCTCCACCCGGCCGTCGAAGTTGTGATGCAGGTGGTGAGGGATGGCCAGGTCTTCGATGGTTGGCGGCGCGCTGGGGCTGGCGACGGAAATCACCCCCAGGGTGTAATCGGTGCCTACCGGCGAGCCCCCTTCGTCCAGAATGTTCAGTGCTTCTAGCGTGCTCACACTGTACAGAACCAGCTTCACTTGATAGCGACCTGGAGGAGTGCCGGCATCGAAAGCCAGGGCGTGATGCCTCTCACTAACCTGACCCACTTTCCAGGCATAAGTGGGCAGGGCTGCTTCGTTCTCCAGCCATTCATCTGTCTGCCCCCAGCGGCGCCCCTGTTCGTCAACCAGGCGGAAGGAGAGAGCGTAATCCTTCTGCATCTCCGCTATGGTCTGCCAGCGGAGGGCTATTCCCAATTGCTTTCTGTACTCGATTGTGTCCCCGGTGAAGCCGTAGCCCGTCAGCAGCAAGCGGTTGCCGAAGTTGACATTTGACTGCACCCTGATGGGGCTCGAATCCAGGGCCAGGGGAGAGGTGAGGAGATAGCGCGAGACGGTAGCGTGGGGAAGGGGCTCTTGGTCAATGAGAAGGGCGCGGGTGTTCAGTTGGTAACTTATCCAGTTCCCCACATTGCTCCCCAGGTAGGCGACGTACCATAAGCGTTGAGGCGCGGTGGATTCTGCCAACCTTTCGGCCATCTCGGTCCAGCTCTGGCTATCAGAGATGACATAATAAATCAACGGCCCTTGATAGTGATTGGCGAAGGGCGCGGCTGCATCGAGCAAGACGATGTCATCCGGCTGAGCCTGGCTATCCAAGAGGGCGATTAGCTCCTGGTAGTGAGTATTGCGATAGATCCAAGCGTAGTCTACACCGTGGATGTTGACCACGTGCTCGGCCTGTTGTTGTTCGTAAAGAGCAGCCCTGGCAGGGGAGTCCTGCTGCACATCGCTGATGTAGAGGACGGCGTAGTCGGCGGTGGCCAAGTTGTGTTCCATCAGTCCCTCGGTCTGGCCTTTGAACAAGGGGGCGAAACCTGGGATGCCTCCGGTGGCGACGCGGAGGCTCGGCGAATCCTCTTTCTGGTTTAAGTACTCGGCTGCCAGATCCATGCCCTCGCCCCAGCCCACAGGCAAGGTTTGAACAGCCTTGGACAAGCCGCCAAACAAGGGGTTGTAGTAAGACAGATAATAGGGGTGATAGGAGATAACGTGCCCAGC
>CAZGKH010000127.1:3311-4442 GCA_964525665.1 uncultured Anaerolineae bacterium
CAAGCCCCAAGCGGCCACGATGTCCAGGGCGAGAACCACGGGCAGCATATAGCGGTCGAACTTCTTCGCTCCCAGGGTCATAAGTATAGTGAAAAGGCAGGCATAGGCAAGTAGAGCTGCCGGGTTCTCTCGCCGTGCCTTCTGGCCGACGAAAAGCAGGGGAAGTGCTACTGCCAGACCGAGCAAGACCAGGGGCGTCGTGCGGAACGCCAGGGCCACCGGGTAGTACCAGAGTCCTGGATCAGCGGTGGGCCCTTCCAGAAAAAGCTCGGAGGTGGCACCGGAAGTGGCGGCGAAACCGAAGGCTGTATCAAGCATGCCTTGCATACTGCCCAGGGGGTCAATCCACATGGCCGGCCAGAGGAGGAAGAAGGTTAGGGCAGCAGCGAGACACCAGATGGCGAAGGAACCAAGCACTGAGGGAATCGCCTGGCGAAGATTTCGCTCTTTGACCAAATAGGCTACGGCCAGCAATAAACCCGCGAACGGGGTCAAGAAAAGGGCGTAGGACTTGCTGAGGACGGCCAAGGCGGCGAAAGCGCCGGATAGGAGAAGGCATAAGCGCCCTGCGATGGGCGAAGGTCTCCTGACCGAGCCCTTTGCGCCTCGGTCAGGAGACCTTCGGCGATCAAACTCGGGAGACCTTCGGCGATCAAACTGGCGCAGGTGGACAAGCAGGCTCAGTGTTGAGAGGATCATGAAGTTTGCTGCCAGGGCGTCAATGTGCAGGACGCGGGAGAGAGCGAGATGAAAGGGATCAAGGGCCAGGAGGAGGGCTGCGAGGAGGCTTGCCCTGGTGTCAAAAAGCCTCCTGGCGAGAATGTAGATGCCCACGATGCAGGCGGCATGGAGCACCACCGTTGGCAGCTTGGCTGCTGAAAGGAAAGGGGTCAGCTTGCGCAGGGCTTCTGTGTCTCTGGGATCTAGGGGCGACAGATTGCTCAGCCAGGCCAAATCGCTGGCCGACCCAGCGCCCATCAGTCGCTGAATCGAGATGCCCGTTGCTCCAGACCACATGGTTAGCACCCCAGGATGCCCCACCAGGAAGGTTCCGCCGAAGTCCATTCTCTGCAGCGCGGCCAGGAACCTGATAGAGCGGTAAGCCCACATAGGCTCGTCCCAGGTGATGAA
>CAZGKH010000127.1:4542-9415 GCA_964525665.1 uncultured Anaerolineae bacterium
CGGCCAGGAACCTGATAGAGCGGTAAGCCCACATAGGCTCGTCCCAGGTGATGAAGGCGTCCAAGTTCAACAGTCGCGGCAACAAAGCCAGGATGAAAACAGCCAGAATGATATATCTTTCTCGCAGAGTGCGGCGGCCTATCTTCATTTCCTTATTCTTATTCATCCAGCACTTCTCTAACCACATAGATGGGCTTGTCCAACGTCTCGTAGTAAGTGCGCACCACTAACTCTCCCAAGAGCCCCATGCTTATCAATTGCACGCCCATCACCATCAGCAATATCGCCAGGAGGAGCAAGGGGCGGTCGCCAATTTTCTGGCCGAGGGCAAACTTGACGAAAGACAGATACCCGCCCAGGCAGATGCCCGCGACGAAGCTTATCAGCCCCAGTCCGCCGAAGATGTGAATGGGTCTAGTGGAATAGCTCAACAGGAAACGCACGGTCAGGAGATCCAGCAGTACCCTGGCGGTGCGGGAGAGGCCGTACTTGGACTTGCCGAAGCGCCGGGAGTAGTGGCGCACAGGCACTTCGGCCACGGAGACCCCCATCCAGTTGGCGATGGCCGGGATGAAGCGGTGCAATTCGCCGTAGAGCTGGACGTTCTTCACCACCTCGCGGCGATAGGCCTTCAGCGAGCAACCGTAATCGTGCAACTGCACCCCGGTGACCTGAGAGATGAGCCAGTTGGCGATCATCGAAGGGAGGCGGCGGGTCAGCAAGGGATCCTGGCGATGCAGCCGCCAGCCGCTGACCACGTCGTATCCCTCCTCGATCTTCTCCAGGAGCAGGGGGATGTCGGCTGGGTCGTTCTGGAGGTCGGCGTCCAGGGTGATCACCACCTGGCCCTGGGAGCGGTCGAAGCCTGCGGCGAAGGCCGCCGTCTGCCCGAAGTTGCGGCGGAAGCGGATCACCTTGAGGCGCTCGTCGTCCTCATGCAGCCTTCTGAGAACATCGAAGCTCCCGTCGGTGCTCCCATCATCTACGATGATGATCTCATACTCTCTACCTACTCCCTCCAGAGCGGCCTTCAATTGCGTGTAAAGTTGCTCTACGTTCTCCTCCTCGTTGTAGAGGGGGATGACAATGGATAGGTGCGTTTCTGAACTCATCTTTCATCTGTTGTCTCAGGCACAATCTTTGAACCGAACCTGGAAGCGTAGACCTTTGTAAATACTGCGCCAAACAAGAAGATTTGGGCGATATAGTAAAATGCGATTAGTAGAACCGCTAACGCTCCGGCGGCTTCAAAGGCCGACCCGGTATTGCTGTGCGTCAGATAGAATCCCACCAACCACCCGCCGATGCTGACCAGCAAGGCCGTTACCGCCGCGCCAATCCAGACATCACGCCAGGCAATCTCGACGTCTGGCAGAACCTTGTAGATCGAGGCAAACGAGATTGTTGCCAGTCCCACCATGGAGACAAAGTTAGTGATTGGCACATGGCTGCCCCAATCAAAGAAGGAGGCCAATACAGAGACGGCAATGCTAACAACTGTCGCCAATACAAGCAAGAGGCCCACACCGATTGCCATCACAAATGCCAACAGACGATCCTTGATGGAGGCGATAATCCCGCCGTGCGATGTGGGTGGAACTTCCCAAATGACATTGAGCGCGTATTGCAATTGGATAAACAACCCTGAAGCCGCATAAAACAACACTCCGAAACTGATCAGGGAAGTCAATGCCGTGCCACTTGATGCGCGTCGTGAGGCATTGACCACGATATCTTGGACGAATTGAGCTGTTTCTGGTCCCAATGTGTCTTCAAGCTGCATGAACAGTTGGCTGGCTGTCGCCGGTTCGTCAATAAATAGGCCGGCTACGGTGAGCGCGATGAATATCACGGGCGCGAACGCAAACATCCCGTAGTAGGCCAGAGCCGCCGCCAATTGAGAGGGGTTATCAGCGCTCCAGGCGAGAAATATGTCTTTCAGGAAGGTTCGGAATTTCTTCATAAAGCGCTCCTGTCTTCTCGGCGATCTTCCCCCAGGTGAAGTCCTGGGCCAATCTGGCAGCTCCCTCACCCAGGCGGCGCCGCAGCTCGGCATCCGAGGCCAGCCTGGCTATCGCCTCGGCCAGCGCAACGGGGGCATCGGGGGGAACCAGGAGGATGTTCTCCCCATGTTGTAGTTCGGGCACATCAACTCGTGGTCGGGTGCTGACGATGGGAAGGCCGTGGGCCAGGGCGGCCATGAAGCTCCCTCGCCGAAAAGAGGCCCCGTCGCGGTAGGGGAGCACGCAGATGTCGGAGGCCAGGAGGTTGGCAGATACCTCAGACTGGGGAGTATAGCCTGTCCAAAGTACCCTCTCCATCAGGCCCAGCTCTTCGATCAAGCCTTCGACTTCGTTCAGATAGGCCACGTTGGTGGGATCGCTGGAGCCCACTTTGCCGCCTATCATTAATAACCACGGATTGGCAGGAAGACGCGGATCGTTCACTAATCTGTGCAGGGCTCGGATCAGGGTTTCGCCGCCTTTGCTCTCGTTGAGGAAGCCGAAGTAGGAGAGCAAGAGGTCGTCAGGTTTCAGTCCCCAGCGGGCTCGCCAAGCCTCTCGATCATAGCTTGCTGGAGGTTCGGGGCTGATGTTGGAGCCGATGGGGATAAGCGATAGGGAACGGATGGACGAGCAAGGTGACAGCCTGGCGAAATCCTCGGCGTTAGTGGCGATGACGGCATCGCTCCAGCGGGCCAGGGCAAGGTTCACCCACCAGCGCAACGGACCGGCCTTGGGAAAGAGGTAGGGTACCTTCAGATCATGGAAAGTAACCACCACGCGGGGACGTGGCCCCGCTGCCATTCTCAACCGCAGTGGCAGGAGGTTAATGGCGGGATGCATCTTGTAGGCGGCTGTCTGATATTGTATATTCAGGACGTCGAAGCGAAGTTCGTCGTGTACCAGTATGATGTCGCGCCAGCAGCCCCAGTCCCACCTGTGAACGCTGCGATGGGTAAGCGGCGTATTGCGTATTGCGTATTGCGTATTGTGCGAGGCACTGGTGATCACGTGAACTTCGCGACCCAGGGCCGCCAGGGCCTTGCCCAGTTCGTGGGTGAAGTCTCCCACGCCGCCTTGCATGGGTGGGAATTCGCCGGTGATCAGACCAATACGCATTTGCTCATTCGCTCAGAAGACAGTGATCGGCAAGATTCAATGGATTCGCTCACGCAGCAGCTCAGGCAGTAGGGCGATCAGATGCGGATGTGTTTCAACCAGGCGCATGATGTCCGCCAGGTCCTTCTGGCGCTTGCTGGACCGCCGGGCCGGGTCGGAGTAGGCCCAGACCTTGCCTTGAAGGACGTCCTCCAAAGCCGCTACCGAAACCTCATATCCCAGCACCATTCGCTGTGAGGCACGGGCGACAAAGCTCTGGTATTTGGGATCAGTTTGCAGTTGGATGCGCAGGTCCGAGGAGGGGCTTGATACGTTGATGCTGTGGGGGAATTCGTGGATTGTGAAACGCTGTCCCAGAACTTCCACCAGTTCATCCACACGGTCAGCGATGACCACCAGGTCCAGGTCCAGGCTGACGACCGGCTCGGCGTAGGCGTTAACAGCCAGGCCACCGATGACGCAAAACGGCACGTCCCGCTCCTCCAGCAGATCCAGGAAATCCTGTAAAAAGTCTTCTTGACTGTTGGTGACTCTATTCGTAAACTCTCGCTTGTTCATCATTAAACTAACCTCGATTCTAATACTTGCCGATAAGCCCTCACCCTCTCCGCTCGCAAGGGCCTCTTGTGCCCCACTAACCACTTGAGGGCTTCGACGATCAGTTGGTAGAGATAGGTGAGCAAGATGAATAGCCGCAATACCTCCCCTTGCCACGGGCCGTGATGCTTGCGGAAATAGCGGATCTTGCTGCGCTGAAATTGGATATGCTGGAAGGACTTGACTTGCTCACTCGATTGCGCCCCATGATGGATCACTTTGGCCGTGGGCAGATAGATTACCTTCCATCCCTGTACCTTGATACGACGGCACCAATCCAACTCTTCGGAGTACATGAAGAAGCCCTCGTCCAGTAGACCCGCTTCTTCGATGGCCTCGCGGCGCGCCAGCAGACAAGCCCCAGTGACCCAATCTACCTCTTGTATCTCATCATCTGGGCGGTCTGTGATGTAGTAGTGTCTGGTGACGCGATTGCGAGGGAGCCACTGTTGTAAGATGGTGCTTTCTAAGAAAGCGGTAGCCAGGGTGGGGAAGCGCCGCCGCGAGGACTGGATACTGCCGTCGGAATTTCGAAGCTGCGGTCCCAGTACTCCCACTCGCGGATGATCATCCATGTACTCGACCGTCGTTGCCAGGGCGTCGCCGACGATCTCGGTATCTGGGTTAAGCAAGAGGATGTAGCGGCCTCGGCTGGCGGTGATGCCCTGGTTGTTGCCCACAGTGAAGCCCAGGTTCTCGCTGTTGGCGATGAGTCGCACTTGGGGGAACTCGTTTTCCATCATCGTTACGCTACCATCGGAGGAGGCGTTATCAACCACGATGACCTCGATTTGGAAGTTGGAGGTTGGAAGTTGGAAGTTGGAGGTCGGAGGCTGGAGGTTGGACATTATGGAATGCAGGCAACGCTTCAGAAGCTCACATACGTTCCAATTTACAATTACAATGGACAAGTCGCTTCCAATCTCCAACCTCCAATTATCTAACTTCCAATCTCTAATCTCCAACCTCTAACCTCCAACTGCCAATTGCTAAGACGGCGGCTCTTAGGCCGCCGCATTACAGAAATCTATCACAAATCCCCCTGTCATTGCGAGCTGCTCCATGTCGCGGTCGCGCCACTCATACGGGCAGAAACTCCAGGTGTCATCGCGAGGCGGTGCTTTTCCGCCGAAGCGATCCCCAACTTGCAAGGG
>CAZGKH010000128.1:0-9391 GCA_964525665.1 uncultured Anaerolineae bacterium
GCGTTGCCGGCGCGCAGGGCGGATTCGATGGAGTCGGTGAGGCGGGTGAGGTAGGTGGCTGGTTGGCTGGGTGGCTGGATGGTTGGATGGCTGGTTGGCTGGTTGGTCGGATGGCTGGATGGCGGCGTCCTGAGCTCTGTCGGAGGGTTGTCGAAGGGCTGGTTGCCGGCGGCGACGAGGCGGTCTACGACCAGCTCGATGTTGTGCTTCTTGTTCTTGTCAAGATCGATTGTCTCATCCAGTCGGCGAACCTCGCCATCGACGCGCACGCGGGCGAAGCCATCGGCGCGGGCCTGGGCGAACGTATCCTGGAACGTCCCCTTGCGGTTGCGGGCCAGGGGGGCCAGAATCTGGAAGCGGGTGTTGGCCGGCAGCGCCGCCACCTGCTCCACGATCTCCTGCGCCGACTGAGCGCGCACCTCGCGGCCACACTGCGGACAGTGGGGCGTGCCCACTCGGGCGAAGAGCACCCGCAGATAGTCGTAGATCTCCGTGACCGTGCCCACCGTCGAGCGCGGGTTCTTGCTGACCGCCTTCTGCTCGATGGCGATGGCCGGGCTGAGGCCGCCGATGAAGTCCACCTTCGGCTTGTCCATCTGCCCGATGAACTGGCGGGCGTACGCAGAAAGCGACTCGACGTAGCGGCGCTGGCCCTCGGCGTAGAGGGTGTCGAAGGCCAGCGACGACTTTCCGCTGCCAGAGACGCCGGTGATCACTACCAGCTTGAAGCGCGGCAGCCTCACGTCAATGTTCTTCAGGTTGTGTTCTTTGGCTCCACGAATGAGGATTTCGTCAAAGTGACGCGTGATGCGTGTTGCGTGATCGGTCATTGTTTTCTCTCTCATGCCCTCTGCTGGTGAAGAAAAGCCTTGTCTCGTCGATGGCCATAGGCTGGTCTCCTGTGTCTGCAAAGAGAGCCTCCCGCAGGCTTCATAGGGTTCTCTCCTTTCTCCTTGTACGGGTGCGTAGAACGGATGTTCGGTACATGTATTGTACTCGAACATCCGTTCGTTGTCAAATTCGCTTAGCGCGCCAGCCTGGTTGGTTTCGTCTCCTGCGCCCGTAGCGCTCGCGCCAACAGGACAAACCCCACCGCAGCCACCAGTCCCATAGCCAAGCCGCCGTACCAGATGGCTACCGGCGCCAAGTTGTCGTTCAGGAAGCCGCCGATCACCGGCCCGATGCCGAACCCGATGCCCCACGTCAGGCCGTAGATGCTCATGTACCGACCCCGCATGTCGGGCGGCGCCAGGTTAGCGGTCAGCGCGGTGGATGTTGGCATCACGATCATCTCGCCGATGGTGAGGATGACCATGCTGGCCAGGAACGTCGGAAAGTTCCACCCCAATGCCACGCTGCCTGTGCCCAAGGCGATGAACAGCGACCCGACCGCCAGCACTGGCAGATGGTGGTAGCGCTCGGTGATCCGGGTGGTAGTGTACTGGAGCAGCACTACCATCGCCGCGTTGGCGGCCATGATGAAGCCGTACTGGCTCTCCGGCACGCCGAAGTTCTCTTTGGCGTAGACCGGCAGGAGCACCATCATCAATACGTGGGCCATCACGGCTAAGGTGTACACTCCACAGAAGGCCAGGAAAGGCCGGTTGCGCAGTACTTGGCTGTAGCCGCCATCGGTTTGAGGTTGGTCTGCGGCGACTTGTCTTTGCGGCACAGTCTCGCTCATGAAGAACATCACCAATAGGGCGAAGGTGGCGCTGGCCCCGGCCGCGCTGTAGAAGGCCAGTGCGTAGGATGCGGAAGTGATAAACCCTCCAACGGAGGGGCCGATGGCTACACCCAGGTTGTTGCTCATGCGCAGCAAAGCATAGGCGCTGGCCCGCCGCTCAGGCTCGATGAGATCGGCCACCATGGAGTTGCTCCCGACACGATACAGCGGGCCGAAGGCGCCGTTGATCGCCATCAGAATGGCCCACAGTTGCAGCGTACCGGCCATGCTCATCGCCAGCATCATGATACTGCCGATGGCTAGGCTCAAGAACATGGCCCCTTTACGACCGAAGCGGTCCACCGCTGGCCCGGCAACGAAGGTCGTCATCAGCCCGGCGGCCGCGTTCAGGGTGAGCAACAACGTCACCGTGGTCAGCGGGATGTCTAGCCGCTGGCGCATGTAGATGGTCAGGAACGGCCAGATCATGCTGCCGCCAGTGGCGCTGATCAACATGCCCCAGAACAACAGCCAGAACTGACGCGGATAGCCAGCGGTGGCCCGCCTCATTCGGTCCAACATACCAATACTCCAATCCTCTAGCTTGTAGTGATTCTCACTAACCTGCAGTATTATAGCATGGCCAACCGCGCTTGGCAATTGCGGATTCGCTATTGACAAATCGTGACTTCTGTGGCATGATTATACACGCTGAACCGAACGAAGAGGGCATTTGTGCAATTAGACTCGCAATGAGCGGGAGGGCAACATGCCAAAGATTGCATTCATTGGTGCTGGCAGTACGGTGTTTGCCAAGAACCTGCTGGGCGACATTCTCAGTTTCCCCCAGTTAGCGGGCTCTACCATCAGCCTGCACGACGTTGACGAGGAACGCCTGCGCACTACAGAGGCCGTGGCGCACAGGACAGCCGCTCTCCTGGATGTCCATCCCGCCATCGAAGCCACCACCGACCGACGCGCGGCCCTGGATGGCGCTGACTATGTCATTAGCATGTTCCAGGTGGCCGGCTACAAGCCGGGCACGGTGATTGATTTTGAGATCCCCAAGAGATACGGACTGCGCCAGACCATTGGCGACACCTTGGGCATTGGCGGCATCATGCGCGCCCTGCGCACTATCCCTGTCCTGCTGGATGTATGCCGCGATATGGAGGAACTGTGTTCCCAGGCCACTTTCCTCAACTACGTCAACCCCATGGCCATGAACTGCTGGGCCGTCAGCCGGGCCAGCAAGATCAAGACGGTGGGTCTGTGTCACAGCGTCCAGGGTACGGCCCGGCAACTGGCCGACGACATCGGCGTGCCACTGGAGGAGATCAACTACCTGGCTGCTGGGATTAACCATCTGGCCTTCTTCCTCCGGTTTGAGCGGGACGGCAAGGACCTCTATCCGCTGATACGGCGAGTGGTGGAGGAGGGCCGGGCGCCCGACTGGAATCGCGTGCGCTATGAGATGCTCACCCGACTGGGGTATTTCGTAACCGAATCCAGTGAGCACTTCGCCGAATACGTGCCCTGGTTTATCAAGCGGGACCGCCCCGACCTGATCGAGCGCTTCAACATCCCGCTGGACGAGTATATCTATCGCTGCGAAGCGCAGATCAAAGCGTGGGAGTTTGTGCGGGACAAGCTGGACGATCTTGATTCGCCTCCTGACAAATCCCTGCGTGAGGTGCTGAGCGGGGTTCCTGTGATGCCTCTGATCGCTGAGCACATCGTCCACGCGTTTGAAAACAGAGACAGAGTGACGCTAAGCGGTGAGTATGCTCCGTTGATGATCCACAGCATGGAGACAGGGGAGCCTCGGATAGTTTATGGCAGCGTGCCCAACCGCGGCCTGATTGACAATTTGCCCCAAGGCTGCATCGTGGAAGTTCCTTGCGCGGTGGACAAGAATGGCGTGCAGCCCACTCGCATTGGTTCCCTACCCCCACACCTGGCTGCATTGATACAGACCAACGTCAACGTGCAGGCCCTGACAGTGGAGGCGGCCCTGACCGGCAAGCGGGAGCACATCTACCACGCTGCCATGCTGGACCCGCACACCGCCGCCGAGCTGGATCTTGACCAGATTTGGAACCTGGTGGATGATCTGCTCGAGGCCCACAGCGACTGGCTGCCATTAGTGTCAACTTGAGGCTCAAAGGCCCGTCCCCGGGGCGGCCCGGGGACGGGGCTTAGAGCTTAAGTTGTGACACTAATGATTGGCTACCGGTGTATCACTAGAAAAAGAGGAGGTACATTCACCATTCATCCCCCTGAACGCACGTTAACCTTTCAGCTTGGTGTAGCGACTCTAGCCCGGCTGATTATCAATGTCTCTCGACGCTTTGCCTACCCCTTCGCTTCGGCCCTCAGCCGGGGGCTGGGCGTGCCGCTCACTGCTATCACCTCCCTCATCGCCGTCAACCAAGTAACCGGAGTGCTCAGCCCGGTCTTTGGCCCGCTAGGAGACCGCTGGGGCTATCGGGTGATGATGCTGACCGGGCTGTCTATGCTCACAGGAGGTATGCTGGCCGGCGGACTGCTGCCGGTCTATGGTATGGTGTTGCTGGCTCTGTTTCTGGCTGGCCTGGGCAAAAGCATCTTCGATCCGGCCTTGCACGCCTACGTGGGCGAACGAGTGCCCTACCAACGCCGGGGGTTGGCCATAGGGATGCTGGAATTCGCCTGGGCCGGGAGCGCGCTGGTGGGCATTCCGCTGGTCGGCCTGCTGATAGAGCGACTGGGATGGCGGTCGCCCTTTTTCGTGCTGGGCGGGCTTGGCTTGCTCAGCGTGGTCGCGCTGCGGGCCCTCATCCCCGACGATGGTCATCGGCAGCGCACTTGTCCTGGACCCCAAGTACAGGGCCACACCGAGAACTTGCTAGGTTTTCGTGAAGCCTGGCGTCGGCTGGGCAGGGATCGGGCAGCTCTGGGTGCGCTCGCCTTTGGTCTCTTGGTCAGTGCAGCCAACGATAGTCTGTTTGTGGTCTATGGTGTTTGGATGGAGTCAGCTTTTGGCCTGAGCATCGTGGTGCTGGGGGCGGCTACCACCGTCATCGGCCTGGCCGAGTTGCTGGGCGAGGGACTCACCGCCTCCATCGCCGATCGGCTGGGACTGAAGCGAGCGATTGTCGCCGGCTTGATACTGTCGGCACTGAGTTATATTTTGCTGCCGTTGATGGGGCGGACACTGCCGCTGGCGCTGATGGGACTGTTCGTCACCTTTCTCACTTTTGAATTCACCATCGTCACTGCTTTCTCCCTGTTCACCGAGATCCTACCCAATGCGCGGGCGACGATGATGTCGTCGAGTGTGGCAGCCATCAGCATCGGGCGGGTGATGGGCGCCCTCGTCGGTGGGCCAGTGTGGCTGGCCGGCGGGATGTGGGCGACCGGCGTTGTCTCGGCAGCCGTCAGTGGCTTGGCGCTGGTCTTGCTGGTTTGGGGACTGCGGGGTTGGCGCGATTGACAGGGCAGGGAGGAAATTAGGAGAGTAGTCTAATGAGCACTTTAGAGGAGATGGTCGGCCAGCTCTTGACCGAACAGGGATTGACCATCGCCGTGGCCGAATCCTGCACCGGCGGCCTCATCGCCCACCAGTTGACCAACGTGCCCGGAAGCTCGGCCTATTTCATGGGCGGCGTGGTGGCCTATGCCAACGAGGTCAAGGAGCAGGTGCTGGGGGTGTCTGGCGAAACTATCTCAGCGTTCGGGGCAATCAGCGAAGAGACCGCGCGAGAGATGGCTCGCGGCGCTCGTCGCCTTTTCGGCACCGACGTAGCCATCTCAGCCACGGGTATCGCTGGCCCGACGGGGGGCACGCCCCAGAAGCCGGTGGGCCTGGTCTACGTGGCCCTGGCCGCCCAGGACCTCGAGCGCTGCGAGCGACATCTGTGGCGGGGAGATCGTTTGGAAAATAAACAAGAAACCTCCGAAGCAGCTTTGGAGATGTTGCGCCAATACCTGGAGGCGAGGCGACCATGAAATTCGTAGACATCCCCACCGCAGTCAAGGCCCGCTTCGATGAGGAAGGTCTGGTTACTCCCATAACATTCCGTTGGCGGGGGCGAGATGTGCGCATCAGCGACGTGGGGCATCGGTGGACGGAGCCGCGCGGCCCTCACCCTGTACTTCGTCCAGGACGAACGTGCCAGCTCCGCCACTACCTGGTCATGATCCCAAGCCAGGACGCTTTTGAGCTTTGCCTGGACACGGGTGCCATGCAGTGGAAGATAACGAGGGTTTGGGAGAGGGAGAGAGTGATCTGAGAAAAATTAGTGAAAATTCGTGTAGTTCGTGGCAAACACCAAAATCACTGGCTCGTGACGCTGATCGGTTCAAGCAGTAGCCTGTCGGCCACAGGCTGCCCCTCTTCGAAGATGGCGAAACGTTGCATGTCCGTCCGAGAGTAGACCCCGATTTCCACTTGATACTGGCCCGCTGGAATGTCGGTGGGCAGCGGGAAACGGTGCACCTGGGCGAAGACGTCTCCGGCCTCCCAACCGGCGGTGGCGACGCTCAGCGTGTCTTTACCCCCCCAGACGGTGCTCTGGCTGTCCAGCAGGTGGACGAAGATGGATAGGGGCAAGGGCGCAGCGACATCTTGCAGGACTCGCCAGTAGGTCGTCAGATGAGCCCACTCTCCTGGAGCTAGAGTGTCGTCGGCCAGCTCGTAGCCCAGAAATTCCAACTGGTGGTTGAAATCCACGGGGAAGGCGACTGGATGGCGAAGGCCCTGCGGGTCGCCAGGGAGGAATTGCACCTCCGAGCTCCAAACGGCGGAGGAGCTATGCTGCAGAGCTTCGATCTTGGCCTGGAGCATCTCTCGGGCCTCGAGCTGGTAGGCGGAGAAGGCCAGTTCGCCGTCAGGAAAGCGCCTTTCCGCCACCAAGCGGGCGTTTTGGAAGAACTCCCCTTTCAGTCCTGGATGAAGAGGAGTGGAGGCGGGGAAGACGTAAAGGGACCTCTCTCCCCCGCCTGGGAAGACCAAGCCGTAGGGGCCGTCGTACCACTTGATCTTCCGTTGCTTCTTCAGGGTGAAATCGAAGATGAAGGGGTCCAGGTCGTGAGGGCTGGAGGAGGACAGGCAGACGGGGCCAGCGACGTCGCTCTCGTCCAGATAGCGGGCAGCCTCCGTTAGATCTGTCTGATAGACAAAGCGTACCTCGGGTTGCTGCGTCCAGACGATGAAGTAGCCCTGGTACGTCCACCAGGCGTTGCCGATCAGGAGGAGCAGCAGAGCAGCCGCCAATCCATGCACTGCCCTCTTGCTGAATTGCCCGTCGAGCCGGCGCCAGGCAGCTTCGACAGCCAGGGCGGGGAAGACGTAGACCACGGGCAAGGCGCCGCTGGCTCGCAGGAAAGAGGGGGCGGAGTCGGTGATCATGCTAGGCGCCAGGGCGATGGGCAGCCAGAGCAACAGGAGAGCGCATCGTGGCTGTCGCCAGCGGAGCAGGGCTAAGGCCAGACCGAGGTAGAACAGGGCACCGCTGATGGGCTCGAACACGGGTCGCTCCGCCAGGTTGTAGCGCCAGACGGGATCGCCCCGGAAGGTGAACATCTTCAGGGTATCCAGAGTGAACCGGATGACCAAGCTGGGATTGCCCTGGGCCAGCAAGCCCAAGGGCTGGCTGAGTTGTTGCACTCGTACGTCGGCCTGGGGATGAGTCCAGATGTATATCCCCATCGGGACGACGACGATAGCGGCAAGGGCGAAGCAGAGCAGAACGCCCTTCCATCGTTCTCGTAGCAGAGGGCGCTTAAACAGCGCCAGGTAGAGTACGAAGACGAGAAAGATCAGGGGGATCATCCGGCTGGCAGGATAGGTGTAGAGGGTTCCTCCCAGGAAGACGCCAGCCAGAGCGAAATAGACCCCCCACCGGCGGCTGGTCATCGGCTGTTTCAGTCCCGCCCAGAAAAAATAGGCGGCAGCGGCAGCCATGGGCGGAAGGCTGGCAGCCCGCAGCCCCACCCGGCTCATGAAGACCGGCCAGAAGGAGACGGCCAGGCCAGCACTCGTCAAAAGCGCGACCCGATAGCCGAAAGCCTTGCGCGCCAGCAGGTAGGTGAAGACGATGGCGGCCAAGCCGCACAGCACAGCGGCCAGGCGGATGCCCAGATAGTTGCTGCCGAAGAGGGCGATGGTGCCGGCCATGAGGTAGACAAAGAGCGGCTCATTGCCCGCGTTCGATTCAAAGTAGATGCGGTGAGCGCCTTGCAGCACCACCGAGGCGTCGTGGCCGTGGAAGACCTCGTCGTGCTGGAGGCCCGGCGGCGCTGCCTGCAGGTGATAGAGACGAAAGAAGGCCGCTACCAGCAGGATGGCCGCCAGCAGAACGATCTCCCGCCGTCCCGGCGAGGGGGACTCCCCAACATCCCGAATAAGACCTCGGCGAGCTCGGTCGAGCCGTTCGGGACTCCGCTGCTTCGGATCGTCTACTCCAGCCTCCAACCTCTAACCTCCAACCTCTAACCCCAAAATCGCCAGCAGGAACTCGGCGGATTTGACCATATCGGCCACAGTAATGCGTTCTTCCGTCGTGTGCACCTTATCCATGCCCGTGCTGATGTTGATGGTCACTATGCCCCCGGCATTGAAGATGTTAGCGTCACTCCCCCCGCCGCTGGGCACTAAGGCTGGCGTCAAACCCAGGGTTTTGGCTGCCGCCACGGCTCTCCGCACGATGTCGTCCTCCTCGCCAAGCTGAAAGGCGGAATAGGAGCGATCCACGTCTATTTCTACTGTAGCCCCATGCTGGCTTGCCGCCTTCTCTAGGGCCTCGGTCATGGCCTGCATTTGGGCCTCTAGCTTGTCCTCGTTGCGGCTGCGGGCCTCGCCTGCTATCTCGGCTCTGTCGGGGACGATGTTGGTCGCTGTGCCGCTCTGGATGCGCCCGATGTTGGCTGTGGTCTCCTCGTCAATCCGCCCCAGCGGCATAGCAGCGATGGCCTCGGACGCCACCACGATGGCGTTGATGCCCTTCTCCGGCTCGGCGCCGGCGTGGGCGGCCTTGCCGTGAACGATGGCCTTTAGCTTATACTGGGAGGGAGCGGAGACTACGATAGCGCCGATTTCGCCTCCGCTGTCCAGGACGATGCCCTCTTTGGCGCGAAGGGTGCTCAAATCCAGCCCCTTGGCGCCCTTCAGCCCTATTTCCTCGCGCACCGTCAGGGCCACCTCCAGGGGCGGGCGGGGCGAACCCTGTTCCGCCAGCACCCGCAGAACCTCCAGGATGACCGCCACGCCCGACTTGTCATCCCCGCCCAGGATGGTGGTGCCGTCACTGGTGATAATCCCGCCCTTGATAAAGGGCTTCACGTCCTGCCCCGGCCCGACGGTGTCAATATGCGCGCTGAGGAGGATGGGCGGCCCCTCTCCCGCCAGGCGGCCGATGACGTTGCCCGTTTGGTCGCGCACAACTGGCACGTCCAGGCCATTCAGTTCGGCCATCAGATGCCGTGCTATTTCCTCCTCCTGACCGCTGGGGCTGTCAATCTGCACCAGTTCCAGAAAAGTTGAAACTAATCTATCGCGATTGATCATTTTCTGCATCCTCCTTGTTCGATTCTTTGTAACCGTTCAGCCCAGGTGTCATTGCGAGCGGTTTTTGCGAAGCAATCCCCATCGTCGTTGGGAGCAATCGTTGCGAAGCGATCTCCGAATTGGCGATTGGGGATTGCTTCGGCACAAAAAACCGTGCCTCGCAATGACACCTGAAC
>CAZGKH010000129.1:0-6273 GCA_964525665.1 uncultured Anaerolineae bacterium
ATTTCAGGATTCACGTTGTCCTCCTTTGGCACGGATGGTTTGTGCTGAGCGCAGGTGCAGGATTACCGCCAACAGGCCCACGACGAAGACCGCGGCCAACGCCACCGGACCAGGGAAGGCCATCCCGCCCCCCGCCGACCGGGCGCTGAAGCCCCGCAGCGTGATGGCGGTGGGGTCCCCGGTCTGGGCTTCCCAGGCACCCATCTCACATTTATTCGTTGGTTGATTCTTAGTGCCGGGGCGGGCATAGCCGCGCTGGTCGGTGGTGTAAGTGGTGCCGCAGCCGTTTGTGCCGAAGGGGATTTGCTCCAGGGCCGGACTGCCGTTATCCAAAGCGTGGGTTTGGGTGGGGCCGCCGTTGTCGGCCAGGGCCAGGAGCTTCGGGTCCGTGTTCTGCAAATCAGTGGGTTCCGTAAAGCCAGCGTCCGTGCCGCTTTCCAGGTTGTAGCCCTGAGAAGTGACGGTCGCACCGCCACTTGTGACAACGTTGTTGGCGCCACTCCCGTTGCTGTTCCCGGCCAGGATAGAGTTTTTGATGTTCGTCGTGCTGCTGGAGCCAAACATATCTAACCCCCCACCACCGCCAGCGGCAGTCGTGCTGTTATTATAGATAGTGCTATTGTTGATGATGTTGGTAGAGTCTTGGTCAGCGATACCCCCGCCGCCCGAACCAGACGTGTTGCCGGAGATGGTGCTGTTGTTGAGCGTCAGGGTGTTGGCGGAGATAATGCCGCCACCAAAGCCGCTAACAGTGTTATTACTGACGGTGACGCTGTTGAGTGTTAGCGTGCCCAGGTTACGAATGCCGCCGGCGCCCGGACCACTACCAGTGCCGTTGCCATTGGTGATAGTCAGGCTCGACATTTCGACCGTGCCACTGCTGATGTTGAAGACACAAGAGGCGTTGTTTCCATCAATGGTCATCCCCGCTGACGGGCCGGTGATGGTCAGGTTGCTGCTGATGGTGAGTTCCGTTCCCCCCAGGGTGATGGTTCCGCCGGCAATGCCGGGGGCGAAGGTGATGGTGTCGTCGCCGCTGCCGGCGGTGCAGTCTCCGCTGGTCGTGTCGCTGTCGCCGTTGGCAATGGCTTCGCGCAGGGTGCAATTGCCATCGCCGGCGGTGGTGTTGTCGGCGGTGCTGTTGACGGTGATAGTCGCGGCGCGGGCCACACCGGGCGATGCAAGAGAGAGCAGGGCGATCAACAGTACGCTGAGCGCCAGTTTCGAGAACGTGCGCAAAAAGGTTGATTTGTTTTTGCTCATGATTTTTTCTCCTCCTATCTTTTTGGCCTTTAGTTGATGTTTAGTCATTTTGAACCTCCTTACATGTTGAGCAGCGCCTCCAGGGTGGGGATCGGGCCGGTTGCCAGCATACTCTTGGGTACGTAGGTCCCGGCCCCGGCCCTGGCGCGATGGGTGTCGCCTTCGTAGATGCCCAGCAGGGCCAGTTGCGCCCCCGGCGCGGCGGCTCTAAGGCGCGCTGCGCCGCCGTTCAGTTCCTGGAGGCCATCCCGTGGGCCAGCAAGGATTCCACGGCTGAGATGATGCCGTCTGGCAAGGTGCTTTTGGACACGTAGACGCCGGCCCCGGCCCCCGCTGCTGCGGCGCGATGGGCCTGGCTTTCGTCCAGGGCCAGAATCACCATCTGCGAGCCAGGCACAGCGGCCTTGATGCGCCGCGCCACCTCGAGGCCGTCCATCTCCGGCATATCAACGTCTACGATGACCACCTGGGGTAGACTGTCTCGAGCCAGTTGCACGGCTTCCAGGATGCCAGTTGCTTCGATCTTACAGCCTTGAGAGAAGCCCATGGCCAGCCACTCTCGCAGCGAATCGCGCAAGGGGGCGTGCTCTTCGACAATCAGGATGGTGGTCGTCATACGCATCCCTTCTGGTTCACGGTTATTCTCATTAATATCACAAATCAAATCGTTTGTCTGTAGTCAAAGGTTGACACTTTGGGTGCCAAAAGTTGACAGTTTGGGTGACAGAGGTTGATACTCTGGGGGACAGAGGCGGGGCAAACAAAAACGCCCGTCTCAGGCGCTCGTGGAGCACCTAAGACTGGCGTTGCGTATAACTATTGGCCAGGCGTGCGTAACCGCCGTCGCTTTTCAGGGCATACGTTCGCAGGTCTCTTCCACTCTACTTGGCACGGATATGACAGCGAATTAAAAGGCGCTGTCCTGAGCCTGTCGAAGGGATTCACCGAATTCACGACGCATCGCCCTGAGGTGAACCTCAGGGCTGAAAGAACGAAGCCCTACGGGCTATAATCCAACCCCGAAGCAGTGTCCTGAGCCTGCCGAAGGGGGGCTTTGTTCTCTCAGCGCGGGGGTTCAGCCCATGCGCGTCAAATTAAGGGTGGTGTCATGCTTGCCGGGGCCGCACGGCCATGAAGTGGCCGTGCTACGAAGCTCCCGCCCGATGAATCGGGCTCAAGAACCCCGTTTACGGGGTGGCAGCTTCGTAGCCGTGGCACTTCATGCCACGGCGGGGCTGGCCAGCAACCGTTTTCCCGTCGGCTACCGTCTTAGCTTGACGCGCATGGGACTTTAGCCCCGCGCTCTCTGGGAGCATATACCACCTCCCCCTTCTCGATTTCTCTAAGGAAGGAGCTTCCTTTCCTCTCCTCAGCCGCTCCTCATACTCTTCTGGCGAGTAGACGTGCAGCTCAATGTCCACTGGGTAAGCGTATTCGTATCGTGAGAGCAATCGCCGCAATCGCTGTTTCTCTCGGACAGAACCATCTTCGAGATGCTTCAGGATGCAGAAGTCAATGTCGCTGTCTTCACTGAGTGTACCCCACACAGAAGACCCAAAGCGAATGATCTTCTCAGGATCGGCGTTTTTGAGGATTTCTACGACCTTCCGCGTTTCCTGATCGTAGAATTCCCTCAGTTTTTCATCTTTCACCTTGACCTCCTCTCCCCAAACCTGTCGTATCTCTTTATGGTCGGCGGCGGCCTCAGCCAACGGCATCGTCATCTCACCTCCCTTGCGCCAGCGACTGCTGGCAGAATAAAGTATAGCATAAAAGCAGTGCATCTGCAAACTAAAGAAATCATGTCCCAAGACCGCCAGGCTGGGCGGCTCAGGGATCTCTTCCACGTTGAGTGTTGCTGGGGTACTTATTCCAGCGAGATCAGTCCGCGCCGAATGGCGAATCTGACCAGGTCGGGCAGGTTGCTGATGCCCAGTTTTCGCATTATCCGGCTGCGATAGCTCTTGACGGTGTTGGGGGAAAGCGAGAGGAGATCGGCTATTTCCGCGGGTGATCTGCCTTCGGCGACCAGTTGCAGGATCTCTCGCTCGCGCGCCGACAGGCGGGTCAGTGGGTCCTGCTCGGCCTCAAGCTCGTGCTGGGCCAGGTAGTAATCGAGGACTGTATCCGAGACTTCGTGGCTCAGGTAGCGCCGGCCGGCGTGGACCAGACGAATGGCCTCGATCACCTCGTCGCTGGCCGATTCTTTCAACACGTAGCCCCGCGCTCCAGCCCGCAACGCCCGCGTGATGTGTTCGGGGCTGTGGTGCATGGAGAGCATGATGACCTGGGTGGCGGGGCAGGTCTGGCGGATCCGTCGTGCGGCCTCAATGCCGTTCAGCTCGGGCATGGCGATGTCCATCACCACCACGTCGGGCCGGAGTTGCTCTACCTGGCGCACTGCCTCGCGCCCGTTGGCTGCCACGCCGACCACTTCCAGGTCGGGCTGCGCCGCTAACAAGAATTGCAGGCCGTCGCGTAGTAGGGGGTGGTCGTCGGCCAGAAAAACCGTGATGCTCATAACTTCACCTCTACAATGGTTTGTTCCATACGAGTTTGCACTCCAATGTCATCCATTCGACAGCTCAGGACAAGTTTCGAGCGAAGCGAGAAATCCCTATGAGGCAGCAACTCGTCATACCACCCCTCGCTCAAATCCTGCCACTTTGGATTAAGTGACTTGATCAGGGCTATCTTTTTACTGCGCCGCCATTTCTTTATTTCCTTCTCTCGCGCCAGTGCCGCCTGAACATCGCCCGTCGTTTCATAATAGGCCAGGCGGGTCACGTTGTATTTTTTGGTAAATCCGTCTTTTATCTTTTGCTTGTGTTCGTAGACCCGACGCTTCAGATTACTGGTCATACCGACATAGAGCGTACCTGTGGGGCTGTTCATAATGTAGACGTAATATTGTTTCATGCTTTTTTGCCTGAGACCTCTCTGCTTAAAGTATCGCCTCGGGGATTTCTCGCTCCCGTTGGTCGCTCGAAATGACATGGGTGCGGTTTCAAATGGGTTGGGAGTTCTTAGAAGGGCATACTGTCAACGGATTTTTGGAACAGATTGAACGGATGATAGCCTATCCAGCGAAACCTTTCCTCTCTGATCCGAGCTTGAATCTGTTCAATCCGCTCCCCGAATCCGTTGACAGTTCCCCACGGCAACAACGCCAACTGAAATGAAACACACCCAAATGACATAAGTTGAAGTTGGTTGCTCGAAGCTTGTCCTGAGCGAAGTCGAAGGATGACATATCACAGCGTCACCTCCACGATGACTTGAGTTCCCTGGCCGGGCGAAGATTCAATGCGGCACCCGCCCCCCACCGCCTCGGCCCGTTCGGCCATCGTCAGCAGTCCCCACGGCTGGCGCTCATCGGGCTGGGCTGGGCGCTCAGGGTCGAAGCCGATGCCATCGTCGGCCACCACCATGCGCACCTTTCCCTGCACCTGTCCCACCGTTACCTGCACCTTTGTGGCCCGTGCGTGGCGGGCCACGTTGGTCAACGCCTCCTGGGCAATACGAAACAAGGCCGTCCCGATTGCAGCGGCCAGTCGAGGCGCGGCCTCTTCGCCGTGCACAGTGACGGGGACGTTCGTCCGCGAGGCAAAGCCGGTTCCATACCAGCGCAGCGCGGCCGTCAATCCGTATTCTTCCAGCGCCGGTGGTCGCAGATAGTCCATCACATCGCGGATGCGCTGGGTGGTTTGCTTGATCAGCGCCAAGGAGTCGGCCAGGCGGGCCGACGCCTGGTCAGCAATCTCCTGAGGCCTGTCCGCATAGGCCGGCATCTGCTGTTGCAGCGCTTTCAGGTTGAGGCTGAGGGCGGTCAGGTTTTGCCCCACCTGGTCGTGCAGTTCGCGCGCCAACTGTCGTCGTTCTGCTTCTTCAGCTTCGGCCAGCCGTGCGGCCAGGGCGCGCGACCGTTGGGTGCGCTGTGCTACCAACTCTTCAAGATGGTCGCGGTGTTTCCTCAATTCCCCCTCCGTCCGCTTGCGCTCGGTGACGTCGGACATGGTGTGAACGCCCGCGATGATATTGCCATCCTCATCCAGCAACGGATCGGCAGCAATCTCGAACCATCGGTCACCTATTGGCAAAACCTGGCTTTCTCTGCGGCAAGTCTCCCTCATACGCACGCCAGGACACCCGGCAGGGCGTTCTGTCGTACCGTGCACAAGTTCCCAACAGGGGCGGCCAATAATCTCCTCGAATGGCTTTCCCAGGAACTCCCTCATGGCCGTGTTGCATCGCAGGATTTTTCCCTCCGCGTCCATCAGGCAAACCATGTCGCTGATAGCATCGAAAGTAGTACGCCATTCCTGGGCAGCAATCCGCACCGCCTTCTCCGCTCGCTTCCGCTCGGCGATCTCGCGGGTCAACTCATTGTTGACCCGTTCGAGTTGGACATTCTGCTCCTCCAGGCGCCGGCGCAGACTCCGCAACAGCAAGTGCTTCTCCACGCGGGCCACGACTTCCAGCGGCTCGAAGGGTTTGGTGACGTAATCCACCGCCTGCATGTCAAAGGCGCGCACTTTGTCCTCGGTCTTGGTCATCACGGTGAGGAAGATCACCGGCAAATGCTCATCTCGACTCGTTTCTTTCAGACGAGGGTACAGTTCAAAGCCATCCACGTCGGGCAGCTTCACATCCAGAAGAACGATGTCCGGCTGCGAACGTTTGACCCGCTCCAGCGCACTGGCTCCATCTTCGGCGACCAGCACTTTGAAGTCCGCTTGCCGCAGAAACTCAAACAAAACACCCAGGTTGGCCGCCTCGTCGTCCACGACCAGAACGGTTCCTTTTTGCTTCTGTTTCATGACCGCCTCCAGGCCGGGCACCTACCCGACATTCCAAAGGGTGAAAACGCCATCCGTAACTGTCATTGCGAGGCGGTGCTTTTCCGCCGCCTGTCCTGAGGTCTCCCCTGAGCTTGACGAAGGGCCTGTCGAAGGGAAGCAATCCCCAATTCGCAAGTCGGAGATTGCTTCGGCAAAAACGCCTCGCAAT
>CAZGKH010000129.1:6373-9381 GCA_964525665.1 uncultured Anaerolineae bacterium
GAAGCAATCCCCAATTCGCAAGTCGGAGATTGCTTCGGCAAAAACGCCTCGCAATGACACAGATGGAGCTGTTTTCAAAGCAGATACGCCTCCAACAACTCACAAATCCTGTTCAGTCTGAACCCCTGGGCCAACTACTGCAAGTGAGCCACAAACGGCTTGAACTTCTCATCCGCCTGAGCCAGCCCGACCAGTTGTTCTCGCAGCGCCTCGACGTCCCCGGTCATGGCCAGGTCAAGCAGCGCCTCCAGCGTCTCAGCGGGGGGCAGGATGAAGGCGGTGGGCTCTGCCTCCGCCCCTGCCTCGGCGACGGTTTCCTGAGTGCGCCATTCCAGGGCCAGCAATTGCTGCAACTGCTCCAGGAGCTGGTCAGCGTCAATTGGTTTGGGGAGAAAAGCGTTCCCCCCGGCGGCCAGGCCTCTGCGGTGGTCTTCTTCATAAACGCTGGCCGACGTGGCGATGACGGGCGTGTCCCGCAACAAGGGGGATGCTCTGATCTGGCGGATGAGCTCGTAGCCATCCATCCCTTCGGCTCCGCTCAGGGCAGGCTCGGGCATGATTAGATCCACGATGATGGCATCCGGTTGGAATTCCGTGGCCGTGGCCAACCCTTCGCGCCCATCCCTGGCTTCCATGACTGCAAAGCCCAACGGGGAGAGCAGACCCACCAACACGGCCCGGTTCTCCCAGCGGTCATCTACGACCAGAATGGTGCGCTGCCGTCCCCGCAGGCCGATGATCTGCCGTTCCACTGCGACCACGGCTTCCGCATCGGCGTCCACCACGGGCAAGGCCAGGTCAAACCAGAATGTACTCCCCACCCCGACCTGGCTCCTCATGCGCAGCTCGCCGCCCATCAGGGCCACCAGGTTGCGGCTGATGGACAGGCCCAGGCCCGTCCCTTCCGCCTGCCGTCCCCGCTCGCCCACCTGCTGGAAGGGGTCGAAGATGGTTTCCAGGTCTTCGGGAGAGATGCCGATGCCGGTGTCTGCAACTTCAAAGTGGATAGGGATCAGGGGTTGGGGATCAGGGGTTAGGGACTCTGATTCCTGATCCCTGACTCCTAACTTCTGGTCTCCGATCCCTGGCCCCTCTTCGAGAGACTTGTGATCAAACCGTTGAGCATCTTGCCGATCTCTTGCATCTGTTCGCTCAGATTCTGTAGTTGTTGGGCTTTTAGGTAGTTCAGTTTCTCCGATATGATCAGTTGAGTCTCCAGTTCCATCAGAGATCCCCTGGCTATCGTCAGAAAGCGGATATACTCCTTGGTGCTTCCCCGCCCCCAGCCCTCGGCCATGTTGGATGGCACCGACACGGCTGCTCTCCTCATCTGAGACACCAGGCCATACATCTCCTCTCTGGGAAACTGTTTGGTCACTCGATAAATCTCCGTGACCAGATCGACCGCCTTTTGCCATACTTTCAACTCTTTGTACGATTTCAACATTGCTGTCTCCTTTCTGTCTAGTCCCTGATCCCCAATCCCTAACCCCTAATCCCTGACCCCTACCCGCAGGGTGACACCGCCCTCGTCGGTGAACTTGACGGCGTTGCCCAGCAGGTTCAGGAGCGCCTGGCGCAAGCGACGTTCATCTGCGTGGACGTAAGCAGGAATCAGGAATTGGGGATCAGGGGTTAGGAAATCTGGCTTCTGCCCCCTAACCCCTAACTCCTGCCCCCTAGCCCCTAACTCCTGACCCCTAGCCTCTAACTCCTGACCCCTAACCCCTAACAACTCCAGTCGAAAGGCGATGCCCTTGCGCTCGGCGCGCACGCGGATGATTTCAGCGATTCCGTTGAGGAAGGCGGGCAGATGGAAATCGGTGGGGTACAGTTCTATCGTGCCCGATTCGACTTTGGCCAGGTCGAGCACGTCGTTGATGAGGCTGAGCAGGTGTTTGCCGCTTTGGGCGATGACGTTCAGGCCTTGTTGCTGTTGGGGGGTGGTCGCCGGATCGCGATGGATGATCTGGGCATACCCCAAAATGCCGTTGAGCGGCGTGCGCAGCTCGTGGCTCATGGTGGCCAGGAAGGCGCTTTTGGCGCGGTTGGCGACTTCAGCCGCGTCTCTGGCCCGCGCCAGTTCTTCTGTGCGCGCGGCGACGCGCGCTTCCAGGTTCGTCACCAAAGCGTGCAGTTCCGCAGCCATGTCGTTGAACGATTGGGTGAGAAAGCCGATCTCATCGTGGTATTGGACTGGCGTGGTCACCCCAAGATTCCCGGCGTTGACCTGTCGCATCCCCTCGAGCAAGCTATCGAGCGGCCTGACCAGGTTGAGGCGGAAGAATATGGGAAAGCTAAGCACAATGAGCGCACTGCTGCCGATGATAAGATAAGCCAGGGAGGCGAACAGTTGATGGAGATAGCGGCGAAAATAGAGATAATAGTCCTCCACAATGCCGCCATCGCCGCCGACGTAGGGTAAATCGGCCGTAAAACGAAGGTGGTGTGGCCTGGGCCCGGCTGAGCCTGGTGTGGCGCCGATCACCCAGGCTGTATTCCTGGCAAAGTAGATGTCATAATTCTGTGTAGCCGGCAGGCCATTGTAGGTGATATCAAACACGCCGTCTGGGTACAACGTCAACTGGAAGGTGTAGCGGTTTTCAGAGGCGTACGTTTCGGGCAGTTGATACCAGGTAATGATCAGCCTGTCCGCCGTATTCTTGGCGAAAAACCCGCCGGATCTAAGCAGTTCATCGGGGTCTATCACCAGATCCAGGTATATGAGGAAAGATAGTCGGCAACGGGCCATAGCGATAATCAGTAATCCGTGTCGAAGTGGAAAGGAGCCGCCGCAACGTCGTATCCCCCCCGGGAATTGGGCGTGAAGCGGAGGGTCTGCTTATCGGTGATGAATCTGTCGTTATGATACGCAGCCACACAGGAAGGAGTGAGAATCCACCCCACGCTCCCCAGGACCGCCAGCAAGGCCGCCAGGGTGACACCCACCAGCTTCACCATGAACGAGGTCGTCTCCGGGAGATAATTGAGGTAGACCAACGCAAAAG
>CAZGKH010000130.1:0-9359 GCA_964525665.1 uncultured Anaerolineae bacterium
TTTGCGCCCGTCATGTCTCAGAGACGGACCCGCTTCTGTATGAAGCGTACATCGCTACTGGCATAGTCAAGCACGTTTTCAAGCAGTTCCCCATTGATTCCATCCACCCCCAGGCGCGGCCGGCCGCCCAAGCTTCGCTCTGCGCCGCCAAGCAGAAAGCCGAAGCCTTCTGGCCCATGCACGACCGCCTCTTCGAGACAGTAGGAGAGTGGGGTGGTCAAGCGAACGCCAACGAACTGTTCAAGGGGTACGCCGCTGGACTGGGCCTCAATACCGAGGCTTTCGCCACCTGCCTGGAGTCGGGAGACACAGCCGCCCAGGTTCAGGCCGAGGTCGAACAGGGCGACGCGGCCGGGGTGACGGGTACCCCTGCTTTCTTCGTCAACGACTGGTTCATATCCGGCGCGCAGCCGTTTGAGGTATTCCAGGGGATCATCGAGGCCGCGCTGCGCGGGGAGCATCCGGCTCCCACGCCCACGCCGCTGCCGCCCGGCGCGACGATCTTCGATCCAAACCCGGAGCAGCCCGGCTATACCTACGGCGGCGATGCCTACTGCGGCTCAGAGGAGGCCGAGATCACCCTCGCTGCGTTCATTGACTTCCAGTCGCCGGAAAACCGCCAACACTTCTTGGCAGAGTGGGCTGAGCTGGAGAAGAAATACGTAGATACGGGCAAGGTGCGGTTCATGATCAAGCATTTCCCAGCCCCCGATCATACTCCAGGATTCACAGCGGCCAAGGCAGCCGAATGTGCCGGGCAGCAAGAAGCGTTCTGTTCCATGTATGACCTGCTCTTCCAGAAACAGGACGAGTGGAGCCAGGCGGATGACGTCTCAGCCATTCTCAAGGGGTATGCTGCCGAGTTGGACCTGGATGCTGATGCCTTCGCAACCTGCCTGGACGGTGGCCAGACGGCGGACAAGGTGGTGCAAGATTTCACCATCGGGCAGCAGAACCAGTTCCCTCCCGCGCCGTTGTTCTTCATTCTCAAAGGAGAGCAAGGCAGCATTGTGCCAATGGGCCAACTCGAGGAGGCCATCAAGCAGTTGCTGGCGGAGTAGGGGAGCGAATGGGCAAGCAAGAACTGCGCTGCCCGTTACGGTGAGATGGGCAATGAGGACGGGCCAGGCGGTCGTCATCTGGAGGAACCGCCGACGGATTTCGCCGACACCAGGAACATGGCCGAAGGCAGCAGCGAGATGCGAAGACGGAGTAGGCTCATAATGTCTCAGATGTTCCAAAGCGAGACGATGACTGTGTGGCAACGATTGCTCAACAGCAACCCCGCATGGGCTGCTCTCATGGCCGCCGTGCTGATCCTGGGCGGGGCCTGGACCTGGTGGGGATGGGTGCCCGACGCCGAGAGGCTGGCGGACGCCGGCCCAGCCCCCCGGACCGGTTTCCTGGCCCCCGATTTCACGCTGGAGACGCTGGATGGCAAGACGATGACCCTCTCCAACCTGCGCGGGCAGGTGGTGGTCATCAATCTGTGGGCGACCTGGTGCCCCCCCTGTCGGGCGGAGATGCCAGCGCTGGAACGGGTGTGGAACGATTACCGAGATCAAGGGCTCGTCATCCTGGCAGTCAACCAGCGGGAGAGCGCGGCCCGCGTCGGCGCGTTCGTGGAGGAACTGGGGCTGACCTTTCCGGTGCTGCTGGATCCGAACGGCACCGTGGGCGCCCGCTATCAACTGCGGGCCTACCCGACTACCTTCTTCGTCGGCCGCGACGGGGTCATTCAGGACGTAGTGCTCGGCGGACCGATGGCCGAAACCCTGATTGCCAGCAAGGTAACAGCGTTGCTTGGGGAATGATACAGGATAGCAAGGATAAACAGATGCTACCGATGATTCAGATTGGCCCTCTTGCCCTCCAGACCCCCAGGTTGGTCATCCTGGTCGGGTTCTGGCTGGCGCTAGAACTGGCCAGCCGCCAGGGAATACGACGAGGGTTGGACCCGAGCGTGATTCAGAACGCCGGTTTCTACGGGACGCTGGCCGGCATTGCCAGCGCGCGGCTGGGGTACGTAGTCCAGTATTGGTCGGTCTACAGAGAGAATCTACCGGGGATTCTCTCCCTCAACCCGCAAGCTCTGGCCCCGGCCGAGGGACTCACTGTAGGATTACTGGTGGCCGGTGTCTACTTTCAGCGCAGAGGGGTTCCGTCCCGTCCGCTGCTGGACGCCATCGCAGCGGGGCTGGCGGTGCTGGTTTCCGCCGTTGCTCTGGCCAACTTCTTCAGCGGAGAAGCGTTCGGTGCGGAGACCAGCGTCCCCTGGGCCGTTGAACTGTGGGGCGCCCGGCGTCACCCGACGCAACTCTACGAACTGGCGACCGGGCTGGCCATGCTGGGTGTCATCTTGTGGGCGGGCAGGAGGGAGGCGCCAGCGCCGGGATTGCTCTTCCTGCTCTTCGTCGCCCTCTATGCCGGAGCGCGGTTGCTACTGGAGCCTTTCCGAGCCAACAGTCTTCTCATACTGGGTGGGCTGCGAGCGGCGCAGGTAGCTGGGCTGGCAGCGGTGACGGCTGCCCTGTGGCTGATGCGGATTTGGTCGGTCAGTTGGTCAACCAGTCAATCAGTTGACTGAGTGGCGACAGCGAGCTCACGATGATGATGAAGACATTTCGCCGCCTGACCCGCCACTGGTTGGCAATTCTCAACCTCTTCTGGGTGGTCTACGCCGGATTGCCCTGGTTGGCCCCGCTGCTGATGCACCTCGGCGCAGACGGCGCGGGCCGGGTCATCTATACCCTTTACAGCACTCAATGCCACCAGATGGCACAACGCTCGCTTTTCCTGTTCGGCCGGCAGCCGATGTACAGCCTGGCCGAGCTTCAAGCAGTCTGGCCGGAAGCGATTGGGCTGGAGGGGTTGCGGGCGGTAATTGGAAGCGAGGATATGGGCTGGAAGGTCGCCTGGTCGGAACGGATGGTGACGATGTACGCCGCCACCTTTATCTTTGGGCTGCTGTTTGCCCTGGTGAGGCAGCGGCTGCGCCCCATCCCTGTCTGGCTCTTTCTCCTGCTACTCCTGCCGATGGCGCTCGATGGCGGGACACATCTTGTCAGCGACCTTTCGGGGGTGGGGCAGGGATTTCGGGAAACGAACGCCTGGCTGGCAGAGCTGACGAGAAATCGGCTACCGGCATCTTTTTATGCCGGCGATGTGCTGGGCTCCTTTAACTCCTGGCTGCGGCTGCTGACCGGGGGTCTCTTTGGCCTGGGGCTGGTGGGGTTTCTCTACCCCCGCCTGGAGGCGGTTTCCAGGACATGGGCAACGGACAAATAAAATTAAATGATGGAGGTGAGCGAGGATGATGGGACGCAGAAGATACTTGATTTGGGGGTTGGGATTATTGGTGCTGGCGCTGGTACTGGTGAGTTGCCAGCAGGCGGCGGATAGCCCGATTGAGCCAGAGGTGGCGAATAGTCCGATTGAGCCAGAGGCAGCCAAGGTCGGCTACCAGGAGGGATTCACCGAACAAGGGGAGCCGTTCCAGGGTGACCCGGCCGCCCCGGTCGTCATGGAAGACTTCTCCAGCTACCAGTGCCCCTTCTGCAAGAGGTACTTCCAGGAGAGCTACGCCCAGGTGATAGCTAACTATGTCGAGACAGGACAGGTGCTCTACGTCTTTCGGGACTTTCCGCTACCGACCCAACGCCAGTCCACGCTGGCGGCCGAGGCGGCCAACTGCGCCGGACAGGTGGGCGGGGCGAGCGCGTACTGGGCGATGCACGACCAACTATTTGTGCGCCAGGCAGAGTGGTCCGGCAAGGGGAACGCAGACGCCATCTTCAAAGGGTATGCCGAGAAACTAGAGTTGGACGCGGCTGCCTTTGACGATTGCCTGGATTCAGGGGCGACCCGCGCCCAGGTGGAAGCAGACGCCGCCGAAGGGAGCACGCGGGGCGTGAGAGGCACCCCCACCTTCTTCATCAACGGCCAACCGCTGGTGGGCGCGCAACCCTACACCATCATCGCCCAGGTGATTGATGCGGCGCTGGCGGGGGAGACGCCGGCCACACCCACCCCGCTGCCGCCCGGTGCGACGACGCCCTTCGCTCCCAACCCGGAGCGGCCCGGCTACACCTACAGCGGCGATGCCTACTGCGGCTCAGAGGAGACCGAGATCACCCTGGCCCAGTTCGTTGACTTCCAGTCGCCGGAAAACCGCCAACACTTCCTGGAAGAGTGGCCTGAGCTAAAGAAGAAATACGTAGATACGGGCAAGGTGCGGCTCATGGTCAAGCATTTCCCAGCTCCCGATCATACTCAGGGGTTCACCGCGGCCGAGGCAGCCGAATGTGCCGGGCAGCAAGGAGCCTTCTGTTCTATGTACGATCTGCTCTTCCAGAAACAAGATGAGTGGAGCCAGACGGAGGACGTCACAGCCACGCTCAAGGGGTATGCTGCTGAGTTGGGCCTGGACGGGGATGCCTTCGCAACCTGCCTGGACGAAGGCCAAACGGCGGACAAGGTGACGCAGGATGTCACCATGGGACAGCAGTCGCTGTTCCCCCCTGCGCCGGTGTTCTTCATTTTCAAAGGGCGGCAAGGCGGCGATGTGCCTCTGGACAAACTCCAGGAGTCCATCAAGCAGTTGCTGGCGGAGTAGGGGAGCGAATAGGCAAGCAAAAACCGCGCCGCCCATCACGGTGAGACGGGCAATGAGGACGGGCCAGATTGAGATAAACATAAGAGTTGTGATCTGTGGAGGTTGCCAGGTCGGTTGGTTTGTGGGAAGATAGGCATGATATGATTGGGGGGCAACGATGAAAACCAAGTTGCGAGCATTAGTGATCCTGATGTGTCTGGCGTCCCAATTGGTGATGGGGACAGGTCTAGCAGAGGGAGCCGATCCCACCGTGCACGTCGTCCGCAGGGGCGATACTCTCTACTCTGTGGCTCGTCGGTACGGTACCACGGTGAACGCCATCATGCAGGCCAATGGCCTGTCAAACTCCAACTGGATCTACGTTGGCCAGCGACTGGTCGTGTCCACATCGGGGGCGACTCAGCCGGTCGGCACGTCAGGAACCTACGTTGTCCAGTATGGTGATACTCTCTTTTCTATTGCCTACCGTCATGGTGTCTCAACCCAGGCCCTGGCTAGCGCCAACCATATCTACAACTCCAACCTCATTCACAGGGGACAGGAGTTGGTCATACCAGGTGCGGGGGCAACTGCTACGTCTAGCTACTCTTCGGCTGATTCCGTTCACGTGGTGCAGAGGGGCGAGAACCTGTACCGCCTTGCCCTGAACTATGGCACTACAGTTTATGCCCTCGCTTTGGCCAACAACCTTTCCAGCACTTCGCTGATCTATACAGGTCAGAGGCTGACTATCCCTGGCGGAGGTTCGGCTTCCGCCACGCCTCCGTCATCTTCTGTCTCAACTCTCACTGCTGGGAAGTGGATTGATGTCAGCCTAGCCGACCAGAGCCTGGTGGCCTATGAGGGTCAGCGAGCCGTCTACTGGGCCACCGTTTCCACAGGTCTGCCCCGGACGCCTACGGTGAAGGGGCGCTTCCGTATCTACGTTAAACTTCGTTCAACAAGGATGTCGGGCCCTGGTTATAGTTTTCCCAACGTCCCTTATGTGATGTATTTCCACAGTGGCTACGGCACGCACGGTACGTATTGGCACAACAACTTTGGCCAGCCCATGAGCCACGGCTGTGTCAACATGACGATCAGGGATGCCCAATGGCTTTACAACTGGGCCCCCGTGGGCACGCTGGTGGTGGTGCACTAAGCTGCAAACGTGCGACGCTTCCCTCCCGGAACGGGATTTGACAAATCAAGTTTTTTCTGGTATAATATTGACCATACCCCCCCCATAGGGGAGGGGGTTAGGAAAGTGAAGGAGGGAGCATGTCTCAAGATCACAAGCAGCAAATCCTGTCTCGTCTCAAGAGTATCGAAGGTCACGTGCGAGGTGTGCATCGGATGGTGGAGGAAGACAAGTACTGCATCGACGTCATCAAGCAGACCTTGGCTATCCAGCGGGCATTAGATATGGTGAACACTTTGATCCTGGGCGACCACCTCAACACTTGTGTGACCACGGCCATCCGCAGCCAGGATGCCGCTGAGCGGGAGCGGGTCATCAGCGAACTGTTGGATGTTTTCGAGGCCGCCGCCAAGCTATGACCCTCCCAGGCATCGGATCGAGCGAGCTTGGAGTATCCTGCTCCCTGGCCTGAAGGGGGCAAGGGATGAAAAGGAGAGCGATGATTTATGGCTATCAAACAACTGATCTTGCCAGTGGAAGAGATGACCTGTGCCTCCTGCGTTGCTCACGTGGAACGGGGGCTACGGGGGGTGCAGGGGGTGGCTGAGGCCAACGTCAACCTGGCCACCGAACGGGCCACGGTCCAGTTCGACCCAAAGCAAGTCAAGCTGGCCGACCTGGTGACAGCGGTACGCGATGTGGGCTACGACGTGGCCGTGGAGAAGGTGACCCTGCCCATCGGCGGGATGACCTGCGCTAGCTGCGTAAGTCACGTGGAGCGGGGGCTCAACGAGCTGGATGGCGTGCTGACCGCCAACGTCAACCTGGCCACGGAGAAGGCTACTGTGGAGTACGTCTCCGGCCTGGTTGGCCTGGCCGACTTCAAGCGCGCCGTGGCCGATGTGGGCTACGAGGTGCTGGAGATCGAAGAAGAGGTAGAGGGAGCCGACGAGGAGGAGCGCAAGATGACTCAGGCTCGACGGAAGATGCTCCTCGCTTGGGCTTTCACCATCCCCATCATCCTCTGGATGCTACCGGAGATGATTTTCGGTGTTGCCTGGCCCAATCGCCAGGTCTTCGACCTGGGGATGATCGTTCTGGCCGCGCCGGTGCTCTTCTGGGTCGGACGCCGCACCTACCGTTCGGCTTACAGCTCGGTGACTCACGGTAGCGCCAACATGGACGTCCTCATCGCCATGGGTACCGGGGTCTCCTTTCTCACCGGCCTGGCGACCTTTTTCACCCCCATCGCTAACTATGCTGGAGTATCGGCCATGATCATGGCCTTCCATCTCACCGGGCGCTACGTGGAGGCCACAGCCAAGGGTCGAGCCTCGCAAGCCATCCGCAAGCTATTGGAGCTGGGAGCCAAGACCGCACGCATCCTGGTGGACGGCCCTTCGACAAGCCCCTGGTCCTTTGGCCCAGGGACAAAGGGCTCAGGACACGGCAGCGAGCGAGAGGTTCCCATTGACGAGGTGCAGGTGGGCGATGTGATGGTGATTCGGCCCGGCGAGAAGATCCCCACCGATGGACTGGTCATCGAAGGGGAGAGCGCGATAGATGAGTCCATGGCCACTGGCGAGTCCATGCCCGTGAACAGGCGCCCAGGGGACGAAGTGATAGGGGCCACTGTGAACCAAGAGGGCTTGCTCAAGGTTGAAGCGACCAGGATTGGTAAGGACACCTTCCTCTCTCAGGTGGTCAAGCTGGTGGAGGAGGCCCAGGGAACAAAAGTGCCCATCCAGGAGTTCGCCGACCGGGTGACGGGGGTGTTTGTGCCCATCGTCATCGGCATTGCCCTCCTTGTTTCGGTCGCTTGGCTTGTTTTCCCCAATGCTCTACGCCCGATATTGCTGTGGGCTCAGGGCTTCCTGCCCTGGGTTGATCCTAACCTGGGAACGGTGACCCTGGCCATCGTGGCCACAGTGGCGGTGCTGGTCATCGCCTGTCCCTGCGCTCTGGGGCTGGCCACGCCCACAGCCCTCATGGTAGGCAGCGGTATGGGGGCGGAGAATGGGGTGCTGATCCGCCATGGAGAGGCCATCCAGACCCTGAAGGACGTGCATACCATCGTCTTCGACAAGACGGGCACCATCACCAAGGGCAAGCCTGAGGTGACCGACGTGGTCCCCATCAACGGCTTCGATGAAGTGGCCGTGTTGCATTTGGCTGGCTCGGCCGAGCGGGGCAGCGAGCACCCCTTGGGCCGGGCCATCGTCGAGCGGGCCGAGGCCCTGGGGCCGACGCTGGTCGAGCCCCAGGAATTCCAAGCGGTGCGGGGCAAGGGAGTCATGGCCTCAGTGAATGGCGACCGGGTGCTGGTGGGGTCGCGGCGGCTTATGCAAGAGCACCAGATCGATCCAACACCGTTGGAGGTGGAGATGGTGCGGTTGGAGGAAGAGGCCAAGACGGCCATGCTGGTCTCGACCAACGGGACTCTGGCTGGCGCCATTGCCGTGGCCGACACCCTCAAGGAGGACTCGATCCAGGCCATCCGGGAGTTGGAGCAGTTGGGGCTGGAGACGGCTATCCTGACCGGTGACAACCAACGCACGGCGGAAGCCATTGCCAGGAAGGTGGGTATCAACCGCGTACTGGCCGAGGTGCTGCCCGACGGCAAGGTGCAGGTGATCCAAGAGCTTCAAGAGAAAGTCGGTTTGGTGGCCATGGTGGGGGATGGTATCAACGACGCGCCGGCCCTGACCCAGGCCAACGTAGGCATAGCCATCGGTACAGGCACAGACATCGCCATCGAGGCCTCCGACGTGACCCTGGTGCGCGGCGACCTGTCAGGGGTGGTAACAGCAGTGAAGCTAAGCCGAGCCACCTTCGCCAAGATCAAGCAGAACCTCTTCTGGGCCTTCTTCTACAACGTGGTGATGATTCCCTTGGCCATCGTGGGGCTGATGCACCCCGTGCTAGCCGAAATCGCCATGGCCACCAGCTCGGTGACCGTGGTGACCAATGCCAACACCCTGCGACGAGTGAACGTCCAGCCCAGCTATACCACTAGTGGTTGAGAGTGACGAGGTTGATGCCGAGATGAGATCAAGGATCTGCTGGTGAGGCATGGCAAGATTCACGGCTGTTCAGGATGTGATCCCCGTCCTCCGGCGGAGGTTCTGGGCGGCTATCTGAAAAATGTTGATTGATTGAAGGAGGTGAGACAGAATGGCTAAAGATCCTGTATGCGGCATGATGGTGAACGAGGAGAAGGCAGCGGCTACCTCAGAGCACATGGGCAAGACCTACTACTTCTGCTCTAAGGGCTGCAAGGTGGCCTTCGACAAGGAGCCCAAGAAGTATCTGCAGGGTGGAGCCGAGGGAATGCCCGGTATGCATCACTAGCCCCCTTTTCTAAAAGGGCTCGTCAGCGCCGATCTCTACGCCGCCAAAAACAGAGGGTTACGTTCATCCTCTCTTGCGTCCTGCGTCTGGTGCTGATCTATCTGGGCTATCTGACCGGCTCCTGGGTGGAGGGCGATGGATGGTGCTTGGGCACGTTCTACTCTTTAGTAGGCAGCTTCAAGCTCATCTTCGCCCTCCTCATTTTTTGCTCTGAGATGAGTTAATGAATTCTGTTTTGCCAGGATATCGGCCACCCCGCGGGAGACGATGATC
>CAZGKH010000131.1:0-7593 GCA_964525665.1 uncultured Anaerolineae bacterium
CGACCAGGGGCATCTGCCGCGCTTGCAGGTCGAGGATACGTTCGGTGCTCAACCCAGCGGCCACAAAGAGGATACCGTCCACCCGCTTTTCAGCCAACACGTTGGCGTAAAGGAGTTCTTTGTCCAAGTTGCTGTCGGAGTTGCAGAGGATCACGCTGTAGCCCTGCTCGAAGCTGGTGTCTTCGACACCTCGGGACATCTCGGCGAAAAAGGGGTTTGCGTTGTCGGGGATAATCATGCCAATGGTGTGGGTCTTGCCCTGGCGCAAGCTTCGGGCCAGAAGATTGGGCTGGTAGCCCAGTTCGTCCATAGCCGCCAGCACGCGCTGACGCAACTCGTCGCTGACGGGACGAGTCTCGTTAATCACGTGGGATACTGTAGTGACGGAGACGTTAGCGCGCTCCGCCACGTGGCGCATCGTCGTGATAATCCACCTCCTCGCAAACGTTTCCGCAATCGTTTGCGAGCATTATAGCATAGAGCAGAGAGCTTGTCAAGTTATCGCCTTCACCGTCTGTTTCCTTGGGTCTATCCCGACTTACCACGGTAGCAGACTTGCAAATTAGCAGCAAATGTTCTACAATAAGAGCATGACTCATGCAAAATGGCGCCTACCCCCAGACCGATACTTTGACCCCGACCCGACGCAGCGGCGTATGGCGCGGGAGCTGTACGAATCGGTGGCCGGCCTGTCCATTGTCAGCCCACACGGGCACGTGGACCCCAGCCTCTTCGCCAACGAGAACGCCACTTTCGGCACGCCGGCCGAATTGCTCATCATCCCTGATCATTACGTCTTCCGCATGTACTACTCCCAGGGTATTCCATTGGAAGCATTGGGCGTTCCCAAGGGCGCTGGAGAGCAGGATCATCGCCAAATCTGGCAAACCTTTGCCGACCACTTCTACCTTTTCCGGGGCACGCCCACGGGCGTCTGGCTGGCCTACATGTTCAAAGAGGTGTTTGGCATCGAAGAGAAGCTGACCGGGGCAACGGCTCAGCTTATCTACGATCAACTGGCAGAGAAACTGGCCTTGCCGGAGTTCCGCCCCCGCGCATTGTTTGAGCGCTTCAACATCGAAGTCCTCTGCACCACCGACTTCGCCACCGATTCGTTGCGCCACCACCAGGCCATCCTGGCCTCTGGTTGGGAGGGGGACATCCGGCCCACTTTTCGACCCGATGACGTGGTTCACATCCTGCGGCCGGGCTGGCGGGAAAACATTGACAGGCTGAGCGACCTGAGCGGCATCGAGGTCAACTCCTACCCGGCTTTGATCCAGGCGCTGGAAGAGCGACGGGCCTTTTTCAGATCGCTGGGAGCAGTGGCCAGCGACAACGATGGGACCGTGCTGATCACCGGCGAGCTATCCCCGCATGAGGCCGACGGGATTCTCCAGCGGGCATTGAAAGGGCAGGCCACGTTGGACGACGCGGCTCGCTTTTTCGGCCATACGCTCATGGAAAGCGCACGGATGAGCATTGAGGACGGGCTGGTGATGCAGGTGCACTTTGGCTCATGCCGCAACCACAATCAACCATTGTTTGAGCGCTTCGGCCCCGACATGGGGTGCGACATCCCCATCCAGGCCGAGTTCACCCACAATCTGCGACCGCTGCTGAACAAATACGGCAACGACCCGCGTCTGACCTTCATCGTCTTCACGCTGGACGAATCCACCTACACGCGCGAGTTGGCTCCCCTGGCCGGGCACTATCCGGCCCTGAAACTGGGCGGGCCCTGGTGGTTCCACGATGGCATCAATGGCATGAAGCGTTACTTCGAGCAGGTCATAGAGACGGCTGGGCTTTACAACACCGTCGGATTCAACGATGACACGCGCTCTTTTCCCTCGATCCCTGCCCGCCATGATCTGTGGCGTCGCGCCAGCGCCAACTGGCTGGCCGGCCTGGTGGTGCGGGGCATCGTGGACGTGGACGACGCCCGCGAGATGATCCAGGATATGGCCTACCGGCTGGCCAGGCGAGCTTACAAATTTGGGGACTAACTTGCTCTGGGGAGAGCACTTTCACAATAAGGCCGTGCAAGTGCAAAGATAGTGAGACTTGACATACGGGAGGGAACGATGAGTAACCAAACTATGGATTTGCTGGTAGAGGCTTTGCTCGATGGCGATCAGGCTCAGGCAATCACTGGGGCCAGGCAGCTCCGTGACGCCGGTGTCGAACACGAGCGGATCATCACGGAGGGGGTAGAAGCAGCCATGGCGCAGTTGGACGCCAAATGCACGGTGGAGCAGTTCAATTTGCTGGAAATCATGCTCTCCGGACGGGCAGTCATGGGGGTCATGAAAGAGCTATATCCGCCGGACGCCCCTCCACCCCACACAAGAGGAACCGTCGCCATCGCAACTCTGGAGGGGGATGTTCACGATCTGGGAAAGAACATCGTCAAGATGGTCTTGACCGCAAAGGGGTACCGGGTCGTGGACTGTGGCAAGGATTGTCCTGTCGAGAGGCTGGTTGATACCGCAGAGCGGGAAGCGGCCCTGGCCGTTGGGGTCAGCGGCTTGATTACCACCGTGATCCCCCAGGTGCGCCGGGTGAGAGATAGACTGGTTGAGCGGGGGCTGGGGCATATCAAAGTGATGGCCGGCGGAGCGGCATTGAAGCAAGCTTCGGCCGAGAGTCTGAACGTTGATTTCCAAGCCGAGACCGCTTTCGATGGCGCCCACTATCTCGACCAAATGGCAGGAGGTGAGAAATGAACAGCATTGAACGGATCAAGGCAGCGGTGGGTTTTGAGACACCGGACCGTGTGCCGGTCATAGCCCAGGTTTTTGGCCACGCCGCCACCCTGGCCGGGGTCGCTCTGGGCGACTACGTCCGGGATGGCGAGTTGCTGGCGCGCTGCCAGATACAGGCCCTGGAGTACTATGACTACGACGCCGTCTTTGCCTTGATGGACGTGAACGTAGAGACGGAAGCGGTGGGCTCTGTCCTGACCTATCGGGCAGATCAGTATCCGATCATCAGTTCTTATGCGCTTTCGGACGGCGCCGATCTGGATACCCTCTCGGTGCCCGATCCCCATCAGGCTGGGCGCATGCCGGAACTGTTGAAAGCGGCACGGATTCTGCGGCGGGAGGTGGGCGATGACGTGCTGGTGGTCGGCTGCGTGTTGGGACCGATGACCCTGGCCACACAATTGCTGGGCATCGAATCAACCCTCTACTTGGCGGTAGATCAGCCCGAACGGTTTGCCCGTCTGCTGGACTTTGCCGCAGAGGTCGTCATTCGGTTCGGCGTGGCGCAGGTCGAGGCGGGGGCGCATCTGCCCATCGTCTTCGACCCCTCTTCATCGCCAGCCGTCATTCCGGCTCAGTTCTATCGCGAGTTGGCGCTTCCCCGCCTCAAACGGGTGTTTGCAGCCTTCAAGCAGGCGGGGTCTGCGGCCAACTGGCTGCATACGGCCGGGCCGGCAGAGCCGATTCTGCCCTTCTACCCCCAGGCCGGTGTGGACATCGCCAACATTGATTTCTGTGTCAGTCCCGTGGACGCCATGCAGGTGCTCCCACAGACTTGCCTGGATGGCAACATCAAACCGTTCTCTTTTGTCGAGGCAGATCCTGAAGAGATCGCCGATGAGTCGTCCAGATTATTGAACCTGTTCGCCGATCGTGGGGGCTTTATCCTCTCATCCGGCTGTGAGATTCCGCCGGAATCGAAACCGGAAAACGTAGCCGCTATGGTTTTGGCCGCGCGCTAGAGGAGATGTCCCGTTGCCAACACTGATCGTTGAATTAGAAGACGGGGAACGTCGTATCCCGTTCATCCCCGGCCAGTCTCTGCGTGACATCCTGGACACGACCGACGTTCGGGTTCGTTCCGGATGCAGAGGAATGGGGGCCTGTGGCCTGTGTCGGGTGCGGATTGAGGCGGGGGAAGCGGGGGAGCCGACGCTCAACGAGCGCGTTTATCTGGATAGCGCCCAACTTGCTCAGGGGATTCGCCTGGCCTGCCAGGTGAGGCCAGAGCAGCACCTGCAAATCATGATCCTTGCCCCGGCCCTGGAATCCAACTGGAGAAGCCTTCCCGGTAGGGAGGGATGGCGTATCAGGCGCCTCCCGGCTTTCCCCCTGAGAGACCTGCCGCCGGGGGTCAAAAGGCCCTACGGTGTAGCGGTGGATCTGGGAACAACTCATATTAGCCTTTCGCTATCTGAACTTTCCAGCGGCCAATGGTTGGCGGGGCGTTATGGCCTGAATCCGCAGATGTACTTCGGTGCAGATGTGATGACGCGACTGGTGGCCGCGTCCGAATCGCCGGAGCAGGCGCGGGCCATGGGCCAACAGGCCGTTGAGGCCATTGGGGAAGCCCTGTGGGACATCGCCGTCCGGGAGGGGATCAACCTTCAGCACGTGGTGCGTCTCACGCTGGTGGGGAATACGGCCATGTTGGCGCTGTTGTCGGGACGAAATTACGGCCTGCTGCTTCAGCCGCGCTACTGGATGAGCACCATTGATTGTCTGCCAGAGGATACTGAAGCCTGGGCTGTCTCGTGGAGCATCCATCCCCAGGCGAGGATAGAGGTCATCCCACCTCTGGCGGGCTTTGTTGGTTCCGACCTGCTGGCTGGTGTGGTGACGACCCGCCTGACTGAAAACGGGCCCGGTGGCCTTCTCATTGATTTTGGCGCCAATTCCGAGATAGCCTTGTGGGATGGACAAGTCCTGTGGGTTACTTCTGCGGCCGGAGGCCCTGCTTTTGAGGGGAGTGGCCTTAGCTGTGGGCTGCCGGCGGAACCGGGGGCCATCTATCGAATCAACTTGCGGCAGGATGGGGGGCTGGATGTTGCTGTCATCGCCGGCCTTAAACCGCGTGGCCTCTGCGGCTCAGGCTTGGTGGACCTCATCGCCAACTTGGTCAGGTCGGGCAGACTGACCAAGTTGGGCCGCTTCGCGGCGACTGTTTCCAAAGAAGGGTTTGTCGTCTTGCGAGGCGAGCGGGACATCATCTTAGCCAGAGGGGACGTGGCCATGTTTCAGCGCGCCAAGGCCGCCATTGGCGCGGGGATACGGGCTTTGCTGGCGCAGGCAGACATGAGGTACGAAGATTTACAACGCATTTGCGTTGGCGGCGCTTTTGGCCGTTTCCTGAACGTGGCCAACGCCCAGGAGGTTGGGCTGTTGCCCAGGATTCAGCCCGATCTGGTCGAGCTTTGCGGGAACACGGCCCTGGCCGGATGCGAGGACGTGCTGCTATCACTTGCTGCTGTTGAGCGCTTGAAGAACCTTAGAGATCAGGCCAAGATCATCAACTTATCGCTATGTCCTGATTTTGACGACATCTTTCTGGAGAACCTGTATCTCCAGCCCATGTGAGGAGGGTAAGGAATGAAGAAGCCCTGGCCTGGTCAACAGAATTACCTTGATGCCTTTATCAAGACAGCCCAGTATCTCGCCAGTCTTACGGCCCAACAGGATGTATGGAGCGAGGTCGGCAAAGTGCTGGTCAACTTCTTTGGCGCAGATCTGGTTGCCTTTGGAGAACGGCGGGCAGATGGGGAAATCACAGGGCGCCATTGGGCTTTCTCCGGCCAAGACTTCGGCGAGCCCTCCGACTCCGCTCAGGACAGGCTCAGTCGAGCCGTTTCCAGTCAGAGGAACCTTGGATCGGAGACTAGGGAAGCCATTGTTGAGGTGCTGGAGAGCGGCTTTCTCGCATGGCGGCTTATCCCCACACCGGAGCCTCTGTCGCTGGCGTTCCTGCCCATCACCCAGGAAAACCAGGTCACTGCTGTGATGCTGGTGGGCCATAGAATGTCCAAGCCACTTCCGAAAGAGTTGCTCAATGTCTACCTGGCTGTCGCTGGCCTGGTGGGAACAATAGCCACACGCCTGGCCTCGGAGATAGAACTGAGGCAACATCGCCAGCACCTGGAAGAGTCGGTCAAAGAACGCACGGCCGAGCTTAGAAGGACCAACGAGCAGCTTGAACAGGAAATCACAGAGCGCAAGCAAATGCAGGGCGAGATCGAACAGCGGCGGAGGTACCTGGAAGGGGTGCTGAGGGCTGCCCCGGATGCCATCTGTACCATGGACGCACACCATCGGATCGTGGAGTGGAATACGGGCGCAGAGAAGCTGTTCGGATACTCACGAGAGGAAGCAGTCGGCCAATATCTTGACGATTTGGTCACCGCCCCCGATGTGTTAGAGGAGGCGGCCGGGTTTACGCAGATGGTCACGGACAGGAAGGATTTGCCTCCCATAGAGGCCATCCGTTATCGGAAGGATGGCTCTCCGGTGGATGTCATCGTGGCCGCGTCTCCCATCCTGGTGGAGGGCGAGTTTACCGGGTTGGTCGGTGTGTATACCGACATCACCGAGCGAAAGCAGGCGGAGGAACAGTTGCAACGTTATGCGGTCGAGTTGGAGCAAGCCAACGAGGAAATCAAGCAGTTCGCCTACATTGTATCCCACGATTTGCGGGGGCCTCTGGTCAACCTGAAAGGCTTTGCTGCTGAACTTCGTTCTGCCTTGCAAGTGATTGATTCTGCGATGGACACGGCCCTTCCCCACCTGGGCGAGGAACAGCGGCGAACATTGACCTTTGCCCTGGACGAAGATGTGCCGGAGGCCCTGCAGTTCATAGACTCCTCCGTGACCCGCATGGATGACTTCATCAATGCCGTCTTGAGGCTATCCCGCCTGGGTCGCCGCGAGCTCAGACTTGAGCCAGTGGACATGGACGACCTGGTCCAAGCGACCCTGGAGACCCTGGCCCACCAGGTCGAGGAGCACCAGGGCAAGGTAACCGTGGGGACGTTGCTGGAGGTGGTCGTCGACCGCACCTCGATGGAGCAGATCATGGGCAACCTCCTGGGCAATGCCGTCAAATACCTTGCTCCCGACCGTCCCGCAGAGATCGAGATCACCGCTGAGCGCGGCCCCGACGAAACGACCTTCCGAATTCGCGACAACGGCCGGGGGATCGCCGAGGAGGACATGGATAAAGTATTCGCGCCATTCCGGCGGATCGGCAGGCAGGACGTGCCGGGCGAGGGCATGGGCCTGCCCTACGTGCAAATCTTGGTGCGTCGCCACGGCGGCCGCATCTGGTGTGAATCCGAACTGGGGGTGGGAACGACGTTTAGCTTCACCATCGCAGCCCCCCCGGGGGGGCAGTAGAGAAGGAGAACTATGCCTAGAGTGCAGGAAGTGTCCATTCTCCTGGTGGAAGACGACCCGGGTCATGCTCGATTGATCGAGAAGAACCTGCGTCGCTCGAACATCACGAACGATGTCATCATCGTCAGCGACGGCCAGCAGGCGCTCGACTACCTGTTCGGCGAGGGCGAGTATACGGGGAGCGGACATGCCTCGCCGCTGCTGGTGCTCTTGGACCTGAATCTGCCCGTGCTCGACGGCTACCAGGTGCTCAAGCGCATGAAGGCGGATGAGCGCACCAGGCGCATCCCAGTGATCATCCTAACCACCACCGATGACGCTCGCGAGGTCGTCCGCTGCTACGACCTGGGCTGCAACGTCTACATGACCAAGCCGGTGGACTACGAGCAATTCTCTGATGCGATCCGCAAGATCGGGTTGTTCCTATCAGTGGTCACTA
>CAZGKH010000131.1:7693-9353 GCA_964525665.1 uncultured Anaerolineae bacterium
GAGCAATTCTCTGATGCGATCCGCAAGATCGGGTTGTTCCTATCAGTGGTCACTATACCAGACGGAGAGTGAGCGCTATGGTCGAATCCGAAAAGGTGCATATCCTATTGATGGAAGATGACCCCGGCCTGGCCCGGCTCTTTCAAAAGCGGCTGGGGCGGCAGGGCTATCTGGTTGACCTAGCCTACGACGGGGAAGAGGGACTGGCCATGTACGACGCCGGTTCGTACGACGTCTTGATTATGGATCAGGTTATGCCTGTCTACACTGGCCTGGAAGTGATTCGTATCCTGGCTGACAGGGGGCAACTGCCTCCTATCATCATGGTCACTGGCACCGGCAGTGAGCAGATCGCGGTAGAGGCCATGAAGCTGGGTGCGCGCGATTACCTCGTCAAGGACGTGGACGGCGGCTATCTCGAGCTGCTGCCTACCGTGATCGAGCAGGTGCTCTATCAGCAGCGCCTGGTCGAGGAGAGACGGCAGGCATTGGAGGCGCTGCGGGAGTCGGAAGCCCGCTACCGTGGCCTGTTTGACGGTGTGCCGGTGGGGCTGTACCGATCCACGCCAGAGGAGCGATTCCTCGATGCCAACCCGGCCCTGGTGGAGATGCTGGGCTGCCCGGACCGGCAGACCCTGCTGAGAGCCAGCGTGACCGATTTCTATGTGGATCCCGCGGACCGCGAACTATGGCAGTCCTTGATGGAGCGGGGTGGGGTTGTGCGTGGTTTTGAGGTGCGGTTCCGCCGTCGCGACGGTACGGTCATCTGGGTTCGGAACACGGCCCGGGCCGTCCACGATGCCGGCGGCCGGGTGCTCTACTACGAGGGCAGCATAGAGGACATCACCGAGCGGAAGCGGGCAGAGGAAATCATCAAGCATATGGCCTATCATGACGACCTGACCGGCCTGCCCAACCGTCGGCTGTTCGATGACCGTCTCAACCTGGCGATGGCCCACGCCGAGCGTAACCAGCAAAAGCTGGCCGTGATGTTGCTCGACCTGGATCACTTCAAGGAGGTCAACGATACGCTGGGGCACAGCGTGGGAGACCAGTTGCTGCAAGCTGTTGGCGAGCGACTAGTAAACCTCCTGCGCAAGGGCGATACTGTAGCCCGCATGGGGGGCGACGAATTCATGCTGTTGTTGCCAGAAGCCACTCAGGTGGAAGACGCGGCCAAGGTTGCTCGGAAGCTCCTGGGAGCCATGCGAGAGCCGTATGTGTTTGATGGCCACGAACTCTATATCACCACCAGCATCGGCATTGTCTTGTATCCCGATGACGGTGAAGACGGGGATACCCTGATGAAGAACGCCGACATCACCATGTACCGCGCCAAGGACCAGGGGCGGGACAACTACCAAAGCTGGCGGCCAATGGCCATGGAGCAATAACCATGAATCTGGAACGAGTGACCGGCCTGACGATCTATCTGAATTCGGTGGTTGAGGCCGGCGGCGCCACCTACTTTCTGGCCCAGAGCGACGAGGGCAAGTGCCTGGGCATCATGGGCAATGTGGCGGGCTTTGAAGGAGAACGGCGGGGCAACGTCACCCTGGGGCTGCTGGCGGCGGCCCAAGCGGGCGCCCCGCGGGGGGAACACCCCCGGCGGCCGGCCCCACCCCCGGGGGCGCCAACCTCGGGCCGCCGCGGGCGCCCG
>CAZGKH010000132.1:0-9320 GCA_964525665.1 uncultured Anaerolineae bacterium
TTGGTGGAGGGCACGTCGGCGCGGCGAGGTTCAATTCTGGTCGCCGCTCCCAGCGCCCGTCCCAATGCCTTGAAGAGGGCCTCGGCCTGGTGATGGTCATCGCGACCGTAGACGATACGGGCGTGGAGGTTCAGGCGGGCGTGATAAGCCAGAGTCTCTAGGAAATGCTGAATGAGGCTGGTGGCCAAGCTCCCGACACGAGAGGTGGCGAAATCGGCTTCCACCACAGCGTAAGCCCTTCCGCTCAAATCCACAGCGACGAAGGCTAGGGCTTCGTCCATTGGCACGTAGCTATGGGCCATGCGCACGATGCCCTCTCGCTCCCTCAGGGCCTCGTCGAGAGCCTTCCCCAGGCAGATGGCCACGTCCTCCACCGTGTGATGCTCGTCCACCTCCAGGTCGCCCTGGGCGTGCACCGTCAGGTCGAACAGGCCGTGGAGGGCCAGGTGGGACAGCATGTGATCGAGGAAGGGTATCCCCGTCCCGATCTCATATTCGCCCCTTCCATCCAGGTTGAGGACGACCTCCACCTGGGTTTCCTTCGTTTGGCGATGAATCCTCGCCGTGCGATTTTCTTCGATTGGATATTGGATATTGGAGATTGGAGATTTCTCGCTCATACTACCTCGCGCAATGCTTGAAGTAAGACTTCTGTCTGATCGGGTCTACCGACGCTGATTCGGATGCAATCCCTGAGACCGGGCTTGTTGAAATGGCGAATGAGAATCCCCTCCCTCTCTAGGGACAGCTTAAGCTGGCGTGCATCCCGCCCCAGGACGCGGCCCTTCGGCAAGCTCAGGACGTGGCCCTTCGGCAAGCTCAGGACGCGGCAGAGGATGAAGTTGCTCTGACTGGGATAGGGATGCAGGAAGTCGAGCTTCCCCAACTCGGTATAGAGCCTCTCCCGCTCAGCCACGATCCGCTGCACGTTGGCCCGCAGGTACTCCAGGTCCTCCAACGAGGCCAAGGCTGCGGCTTGGGCAGCCACATTGACATTGTAAGGCTGCTTGATCTTCCAGAGGTGTCGGATGATGCCCAGTGGAAAGACGCCGTATCCGATCCGCAGGCCAGCCAGCCCTGCCCACTTGCTGAAGGTCCTGAGCACGATGAGGTTAGGATGCTCAGGCACCAGATCAGCCACGCTGGTGCCGCTGAATTCCGCGTAGGCTTCATCAATGACCACCACCAGGGGGAGCTCCAATAACTGTAAGAGATCCTCCCGGGAGGTCGAGCTGCCGTCGGGGTTGTTGGGGGAGTTTACAAATAGCAACTTCTTGACGGGGCTTGCCTCTAAAGCCTGCCGGCGTATCGCCTCCACGTCGAGTGAGAAATCGGCCCGGCGGGGAACCCACACCACCTCTGCTCCGCAGATGGCGGCGTCGAAAGAATACATGCCGAAAGTGGGCGGGCAGTTGATTATGGCATTCCCCGATCCCAGGAAAAGGCGCATGACCAGGTCAATCAGCTCATCGGAGCCGTTGCCGAACATGATGTGGCTCTTGTCTACGCCGATGTAGTCCTGGACGGCCTCCCGCAACAGGGTATGCTCAGGGTCCGGATAAATGTGATACTGCCCGTAATCGGCCAGGGCGGCCAGGGCCCGTGGCGAGGGGCCATAGGGATTCTCGTTGCCGTCCAGCTTGATGATGCGCTGCGGCGGCAAGCTCAAACGCGCGCTCAGCACCTCAAGCGGCTCAATGGGAGTGTATTCTTCCATCTCATAGATGTCAGGGCGGAAAATGGAAGTTGGAAGTTGGAGGCCTGTCCTGAGCGTAGTCGAAGGATTGGAAGTTGGAGATGGTCTGGAAAGCCCAGGCGTACCTAGTCCCTGAGCCCTAGTCCCTAATCCCTTTCTTCTTTGAGCTTTTCCGCGATCTTCTATCACATCCGCGATCCGCTTCATCAGGCAGCTCATCTCTTTCAGCCTGAGCTTGTGGCTGGCGCGGTTAACGATCAGACAGGCTTCAGAGGACATGACCTCGTCTATCTCGACCAGGTTGTTCTCGCGCATGGTAAGCCCCGTCTGAACTAGATCAACGACCAGGTCGGCCAGGCCCACCAAAGGAGCTAGCTCCACTGAGCCGGAGAGACTGACCACCTCGGCCGAGATACCCTGTTTCAAGAAATGTTGGCGGGTGAGGTGGGGATAACTGCTGGCCACCCGCAGCCTGTGGCGCAGGTGCAGGTTTTCGTGGCGGATCTCCGGTGGCCCAGCCACCACCAGCCGGCAGCGGCCAAAGCCCAGGCTCATCGGCTCATAGACATCCCGCGGCTCCTCACGCAACACGTCGCGGCCCACGATCCCCAGGTCGGCCGCCCCGTGCTCCACGTAGATGGGCACGTCTGCGGGCCTGATCACCATGAAACTGAAGCCCAGTTCTGATTCCTCCCAAAGGAGGCGGCGAGTGGAGAGAATTCCCATGACGCCGGCACAGCCCAGGTACTGGAACAGCTCAAGGCATGGTTGGAGGAGGCGTCCTTTTGGTAAAGCTACTCTCAGGGGAGCCCTTCGACTACGCTCAGGACAAGCAGGGGATAAGGTCTCACTCATGCAGAACCTCCTCGCCCCCCCTCCGTCCCCCCCAACTCTGGGGGGAAAGTTCCAACAGGCTTTCCCAGCTCACCCAGCGCTGGCTGTCGGCTGTGGCGAGCAAAGCCTTTTCTGCATCACCGGCAACGATGACCCAGGGAATACCTCGCCCTCGCGCATACTCAACCAAGCCGACTTCGTCCCGGGCCATCACGTCTACTTCCACCTTCATTCCTTGTCGGCGCAGGTGCTGTAGCGTAGATTTACCCGCCGAAGTTGCCTCGACCGCCACCAGGAGGTGGGGAGCCAAGTCTACCTTTTGCTCACCCTGTTCCTCCAGGGCCAGCAGCACCCGTTCCACCCCTAGACCGAAGCCCACGGCCGGCAAGGCGCGGCCATAGAGACCGATCAGATCGTCGTAGCGCCCCCCGTTGCAGATGGAGAAACCCAGGCCAGGACTGAAGCCCTCAATGGTGACGCCTGTATAATAGTCCATACCCCGCGCTTCGCCCAGATCAATGACCAGGTGCTCAGCCAGGCCCTGCGCCGATAGCAGATCGTAAACTCGTTTCAGATTCTCTATGGCCTGGCGTGCACCGAAGTTGGGGGCGAGGCCGGTCGCTTGCTCCAATGCCTCCTCGCCGCCACAGAGCCGAGGTAGTTCACTCAAGGCTGCGAAGTGGCCATCGTCTATCTCCCATTCCTTCAGAGTTTTCTTTAGGCCCATCTCATCCTTGCGATCAATAGCCCCTTTGAGTGCTTCCACCTGGGCGGGCGAGAGATCCAGTTCGGCCACGATGGCCCTGAAGAAGGCCATCTGGCCCAGGTTGATCTGAAAGCCCTGTAGGCCCACCCGCTGCAAGGCTTCAATCAATACAGCGACCATCTCGGCATCGGCTTCGGGGCCGGGTGCGCCGACGAGCTCTAGACCCGCCTGATAGAACTCCCGCTGGCGACCCGCTTGTGGCTCCTCAAAGCGGAAGACGTTGCTGAGATAATAGAAGCGGAGGGGCAGAGGCAAGTCGTGCAGCTTGGTGCCCACGATGCGGGCCACCTGGGTGGTGATGTCGGGGCGCAGGGCCAGGATGTTGCCCTCGCGGTCCAGCACGCGGAAGATCCTTCTCTCGAAGTCGGCATCGCTGCCGGCCATCAGGACGTCATAGTGCTCGTAGGTGGGGGGAATGATTTCCGTGTAGGCCCAGCTCTCAAAGAGCCGACGCCAGGTCGCCATAAGCTTGGAGAGTTTGGCTGCATTTTCCAGAAAAAGGTCGCGCACCCCGCAGGGCAGCACGGCCTTGAACGGCTCATTGTATGACATGGCTTCACTCCATCTCCAGCCAATTCCTGCCCACCTTCATGTCCACCTTCAGCGGCGCGTCCAGTTGAAAGGCCCCTTCCATGATAGACTTGACCAGGGGGGTGACCACGTCCAGCTCGTCATTGGGCACTTCCAGCACCAGCTCGTCGTGAACCTGGAGGGTCATGCCGCTCTTCAAGCCTCGCTCCTTCAGGGCCGCGTGCAGCCGGATCGTGGCGATCTTGATGATGTCGGCGGCGGAACCCTGGATGGGAGCGTTGATGGCCATCCGCTCAGCGGAGGCCCGGACGCTTTGATAGGCCCGGCTGTCACTTTGCAGCTCGGGGAAGTACCGCCGCCGGCCCAGGAGGGTCTCCACGTAGCCCAGGTCGCGAGCTTTGCGCTTGGTCTCGTCGAGGTACGCTTTGACCCGCGAGTACTTGGCAAAGTATTCTTTGATGAAACGTTCAGCCTCTTTTTGCGGAAGCCCCGTCCGCCAGGCCATGCCGTAGCCACTCATGCCATAACTTATACCAAAGTTTATACTTTTGGCCACCCGCCGCATCTCTCGATCCACTTCTCCCAAAGGCACATTGAACAGGAACGCGGCGGTGCTGGTGTGGATATCTTCGTCCCGCGCGAAGGTGTCCAGCATAGCGGGGTCCTGGGAAATGTGGGCCAGGATGCGCAACTCTACCTGGGAGTAGTCAGCGGCCAGGAGCACCGCCCCCTCTTCGGCCACGAATGCGCGGCGCACCTGCCGCCCCACCTCGGTGCGAATGGGGATGTTCTGGAGGTTGGGAGAGCTGGAGCTGATGCGCCCGGTCACCGTCCCCGTCTGGTTGTAAGAGGTGTGCACTCTCCCCGTGCGCTGGTTCACCAACTGGGGCAGGGCGTCCACGTAGGTGGACTTGAGCTTGGCCAACTCCCGCTGCTCCAGAATGAGTTCTATGACCGGATGCTGGCCCTTGAGTTTCTCCAACACGCTGGCGGCAGTGGAGTAGTGGCCAGACTTGGTCTTTTTCACCCCCTGAACCGATAGCCCCAGTCTGACGAACAGGGCATCGCTGAGCTGCTGGGTGGAGTTGATGTTGAAAGGGTAGCCTACTGTCTCATGGATCTTCTGCTCCAGGCTGCCAAGTTGCCCCTTGAGCTGGTGGGACATCTCCCTCAGGTACTCCACGTCCAGCTTCATCCCCTTCATCTCCATCTCGACCAGGACAGGAACCAGGGGCATCTCCACCTCAGTGAAGAGGGGCCACAGCTCCTTCTCCTTCAGCTCAGGCTCCAACACCTGCACCAGGCGATGGGTCATGTCCACGTCAGCGGCGGCATAGCTGGCCGCCCGAGCGATGGGTACCTGGGCCATAGTGATCTGCTTCTTGCCAGTGCCGATGAGATCCACGATGGGCTGCATCTCCACCCCCAGTCGCGCCCAGGCCAGGTTCTTAAGCCCCAGGTTGCGGCTGGCTGGATCGGCCAGCCACTCGGCGATCATGGTATCGAAGGACAGGCCCTCAACCCGCACGCCATGACGAACCAGAACAGTAAGATCGTACTTGCTGTTATGAGCATACTTGGCGATGGATTCGTCTTCCAGCACTGGCCTAAGCTTTTCCAACACATACTCGAGGGGAAGCTGGCCGCCGGTTGCTGATGACTGGTGCCCCACGGGAACATAGTATCCCTCTCCCTCCCTATCGGTCAGGGCAATTCCCACTAGATCGGCCACCATAGCGTCGGTGCTGGTGGTCTCCGTATCCAGGGTGATGGCCTTCATTCTTGACAGCCGAGCCACCAAATCGTCCAGGGCCTCTTTATCTTCTACGATTTGATATTTGGTGGGTGTTGCTACTTCCTCCTCGACCTGCTCGACCTCCTGGGCTTCTTGGAACATGGGAAGTTGGTGGGGGGGAGCTTGGCGCCTCTTCGTGGCTTGTGTCTCAGAAGGCAGCCGATTCACCAGGGAGCGGAACTCCAGCTCCCTGAAGAGCTCCTTCACTTTGTCATGATCTAATTCGCTGGTGCGGCAGGCCTCCAAATCCAGTTCGGCAGGCACATCGGTGACGATGGTGGCCAGGAATTTGCTCAGGAAGGCACTCTCGCGGCCCTGCTCCAGGGCATTGCGGAAGCGCGAGCTCTCCACCTCACCAAGACGGGCGTAGATTTCCTCCACGCTGCCGTACCGCTGGAGGAGTTTGGTCGCCGTCTTCTTGCCTATGCCTCGCACACCGGGGATGTTGTCGGACTTATCTCCAACGAGGGCCTTGTAGTCAATGAGCTGTTGAGGCTTAAGTCCGTAGCGGCTCTCGATGCCCTCCTGGTCGTAAACTATGGTGTCAGAGAACAAGCGGCGGGAGGTCAGCACCCGCGTGTGCTCGTCAATGAGCTGGAAGGTGTCGGTGTCGCCGGTGACGATCAGCGTTTCCAGCCCCTCCTGTTCCGCCTTCTGAGCCAGGGTGCCCAGCACATCGTCCGCCTCGTAGCCCTCCACCTCGATGATGGGGATGCCCAGGGCGCGGACGATCTCCTGGATGCGGGCCATCTGAGTGCGCAACTCGTCGGGCATCTCGATGCGGTGGGCCTTATACTCCTCGTACTTCTCGTGGCGAAAGGTCTTGCCCACGTCGAAGGCCACGGCGATGTAATCGGGCTTCTCGTCGCGCAGCACGTTGAGCAACATAGAAGTGAAGCCGAAGGCCGCGTTGATCAACTCACCTTTGGAGGTGCTTAAGTCCTTCGGCAGGGCGTGGTAAGCACGGTAAGCCAAAGCGTGGCCATCAATGAGCACCAGCTTGGAAGCGTGAGCGGCTTTTCCCTTGGACATTCGAATCCCCCTGCACTTAAATTCAGTCACGCCGCCGTGAACGGGCGGCGCTGGAGGTTACAAAACCGCAAGAACACCATCCAGCACCAACTCTTCAGGCTGGTGACTGCCCTTATTTTACCACCTTATGGCCGAAAGTCAACCACATCTTGCCAAACATCCCTCCATGTGTTACAATTGAGGCAACGGATAAAAGCGAATAGGCAGTTGAGAGGTAACTGCTCAGGCTGGCCGCTTGATGGTAGTGAAGTATTGCGTTTCACAGGACTACCGATTTGTGGCCGTCGAACCACCGGATGCGTTAGCCAGCCGGCAAGTGCTCTACCTGTACGGCACGCAGGACGACCGCTTTTTCCGAGTAGATCACTACCCAGACGATACCTGGCATCTCTCCGGCGCGGACTTTGGAGGCACTTATGCGTCTCATTTGCCACTGGAGGCCAAAACGGTGGAAACGCTGCGTTCGTTCGTGCAGACGTACAGCTCAGTCAATCTTGAGACACCCGATGGGATCGGGCTTCAGCTATATGGCCTGGGTGAGCGCGTCGAGCTTTCCGAAGAGAATCGGCACCGGTTGGCGACATTGGGGGCTGAATTTGCTGCAAGCGTCTGGTAGAGACGGAATCGTGCTGGGGGCCTCCCCACCCAAAAGGAGTCACATCAACGACAAATGAACCACACGCTAGAGCTTCTGCTCAATCTGCTAGTACTCTCGGGGATGCTGATGGCCCTTTGCGGACTGATCGTCCCCGTATTCCCCGGCCTCATCGTCATCTGGGCGCTGGCCCTGCTCTATGGGATTATCAGCGGCTTCGGTACGTTGGGCGCAGTGCTGTTCGCCATCATCACCGTGTTGGCCATCTTGGGCGAGATCTCCGATAACCTGCTGATGAGCAAGAAGGCCCGCCAGGAGGGCGCCCGGTGGTGGTCCATCGCCGTCGCCTTTGTAGCGGGGATAGTCGGTAGCATCGTATTCAGTCCCTTGGGTGGCATCGCCGCCGCGCTGGGCGCGCTGTTTTTGGTCGAATTCGTCTCCAGCAGGGATCGCAGAAAAGCCCTCGCCGTCACCAAAGGCATGGCCATTGGCTGGGGGTGGTCGTTCGTGGTGCAGTTTGGGATAGGGTTGCTGATGATCGCGCTGTGGGCGATCTGGGCATGGACGTGAGGCGTCAAAGGTTATGTATGCTAATTGATGGAGGGAAAATGTCTGAATTGACCAACAGCGCCAACCGCATATTGAAAGTGGTATCTGTGATTCTGTTCTCTGCCACTCTGGTAGTTGTGATGCTCCTGACCCTCTCTCGGGTGCAGGCATGGGACGAGGAAAGGGACCTCTACTTCTATGATCCCTTCGTACTGCCTCGCACCGTGTACAGCGACACCGAGGTGAGCAGCATCCACTTCGATCTGGCAGGCGCGCTGGCGATTGCCGCGGGCTTCTCAGTCACGGACGCTGCCACCATCCAGCTCTACTCTCAGTTGGTGGACTCTGGCTTGATCGCAGGCAGCCAGGTCTACTCCTTCACTGCAACGAGCTTCCCCAGCGCGCCGCCCATCTCCAGCGTGATGACCACCACTCACTGTCCCTCACCGAGCACCACCGCGCCCACACTGACTATGGGCATCACCACCGATATCGAGTGCGATGGCTGCTTCACGTCGCGTTGGGGCCCCTATAACATCTTCTTCCATCTGCCCCACGACCGCCCCGACGAACTGGGGGCTATCCGAGACTGGGCCTTCGGCGAGACGCCTACTCTGACTGGAGTTGCTACCTATGGCTACAGCAGCACGGTGCCGTTTGACTGGTACGGCCCGGTCAATATCTACGAGACGACAGCTTGCTTCGTCACAGAGACCGTAGACGTGGACACCGGAGGAATCGCGGCGGGTAGCCTGGAGGCCCTGGCGATCTATCTACACTCGCTAGGCGATCACTGGTCACATCGGGACTGCATCGCTGCTGCCGACGCGGAAGGCAAGCCCTTCGCCGCTCATGTGGCCGTCAGTGGACGTCAGGATCCGCTGTGGCCCTGTCGCTGGCTGATGCACGAAGTCGAGTTTGGCTCTACTCCTGATAGCCAGCGGACGCTCAGCGGCACCCTGGCGGTTTATCAAGAACTGGTGGCCTTCGCTGAACAGAGCGATCTCCCACTGTATCGCTCGATCCCCCTCACGGCGGAAAATAACCACCTCCGCGACACCCTGGACACCTTTGTACACACCGCCAATGCTTTCAATCCGGAACCCCGGCGCGACATCGCCGATGAACTGCGCGAGTGGAGCCTGACAACGCGAGCGACCAATCCGGATTACTGGCTATTTCACGCCTATCTTCCGCTTGTTCTCAAATGACATCACTAACACCGGCTCTTCAGGCCGGTGCTACAATAATAGGCGAAGGTCTCCTGACCGAGCCTCTTCCGCCTTGGTCAGGAGACCTTCGTGATCCCCCCAGTTGTTCTCAGTTGAAACCACGCCTCGGCTTCAGCCCCTCTTGTGTTTGGGCGCAGCACTTTTGAGCTGCACCTGTCCTCCTACTCTAAAGGCGCCAAGTTGCGCTTGAGTATCCGCAGCGCCCGCTCCGGGTCAATGCGGCCATAGAGCCCACCGACGATGGAGACCATGTAGGCCGCGTCCAGAAGCACCTGGCCCTGGGGCCGCAG
>CAZGKH010000133.1:0-1477 GCA_964525665.1 uncultured Anaerolineae bacterium
ACTCGTTTTCGTAGGTTAGGCAGCAGAGCAAACGGCCACACCGCCCTGATATCTCTGACGGGCTGAGAGGCAGATTCTGCTGCTTTGCCATCTTAATTGAGACGGGATTGAACTCGCACAGGTAAGAAGCACAACACATGAGACGCCCGCAATGACCCAAGCCGCCTATCAGCTTAGCTTCATCGCGCACACCAACTTGTTTCAACTCGATCTTTGCCTTGAGGGTCTTGGCCAGGTCTCGTACCAAGTTTCGAAAGTCTACCCGTTTCTCGGCCACGAAATAGAGAACCAGAAGACTACCATCGAAATTGTATTCAGCCTTGATCAGCTTCATGGGCAAACCGTACTCCGCTATCTTTTCCTTTCCTGTCTCCAGAGCTTTGTGTTCAAGGCAGCGATAATGCTCCATTTGCACTAGGTCCCAAGGTTCGGCCCGACGGACGATGCCCTTCAGTTTGCCGACCACCTCGTCCTTCGACACCTCCTTGGGGGCTATGGCTACTTGCCCTGCTTCTCGTCCTCGCGTCGTCGCTACGATAACATAATCACCAACTTCTAAGTCCTCGAAACCGGCGGGATTGAAATAGTAGATTTTGCTCACTGGTTTGAAACGAATTCCCACGATCTTTGGCATTTAGCTCCCCTATCTTGAGTGTCCGCTGTTTTGTCTGTTAAATCCTACCGTCTGTTGTTGGGCAGGCTTAACATTAGTACTTCCAAAGTCAGGCGAGTGTTGGCGTTGTGTTCCAGTCGCCAGACGGCGGTTCGTAGCGCCTCTACGAAGTTCCGCACTTGGCCTAAGCTGTATCTTTGTGCTTGGTTCTTCAAAGTGTTTTCCCGATCCATATTGATCACCCCCGCCGAGCTCCCGCTTGCCTTCAGGAGCAGGTCCCGCCACCAACTGAGCCACAGGTGGAGCAGCTCTGGCGTTGCTTCGGGGTTGCTGCTGAGCTGTTGGGCATACTCCAGGCGCTCTACCCGCCCTTGCCCCATCAGTTCCACCATTTCATCAAGGTGCTTCTCACGCCGGACCAGGATGGTATTGTCTTGACTGGCAGCCACCGCCCAGCCGAGCCGTCCGTCGGAGAGTCGCGCCAGAAGCTGAGCTCGTTCAGCATCAACTCCCCATCGCTCTTGGAGTGATTCTTGCACCGTTTCAGTAGCCAGGGGGCGCAGGTTGAATACCTGGCAGCGGGAAACGATAGTTGGTAATAGCGCTTCGGCCTCGCTGGCGGTAAGCACCAGAATCACGCTAGAGGGAGGCTCCTCCAATGTTTTGAGCAGGCAGTTGGCGGCTTCGGCAGTGGCTTGCTCCATCTGTTGTATGATATAGACCTTCCAGCGTCCTTCCAGAGGAGAGAGGGCTGCTTCGTGACGCAATGTCCGCATCTGGTCTATCTTGAGGGTTCTTCCTTCTCCTTCGACGACCTGGACATCGGGATGGTTGCCGTGAGCGATCTTGTTGCAGGCCAGGCAT
>CAZGKH010000133.1:1577-5734 GCA_964525665.1 uncultured Anaerolineae bacterium
CACCTGCTGCGAGCCAAGACGCTGTTCATGATCTTCTACAACCAGAGCTTGCGCACCCGCAACAGCTTTGAGGCGGGCATGACCCAACTAGGCGGGCATGCCCACTTCTTGGATCCCAGCAAGATCTACACCCCGGCGTTGCCTGGTAGAGAGGTGGCCTATAGCACCGAGCGCGTCTCCGACGTGGCGCGGGTGCTGGCTCGCATGGGCGATGCCATCGCTATTCGCTGTTATGGCGATCCGGTAGACTGGGAGTATGGCGGAGCACATGAGATGATCAAGAACTTCGCCTACTGGGCGGGCATTCCGGTCATCAACATGGAGTGCGACAAGTATCATCCCTGCCAGGCCCTGGCCGACGTGCTCACTGTCTACGAGAAGTTCGGCACCTTCGAGGGGGTCAAGTTCGTCATGAGTTGGGCCTATTCGCCCAGCGTCCACAAGCCGCGGGCCGTGCCCCAGAGCGCGATCATCGCCGCCAGCATGATGGGCATGGAGGTGGTGCTGGCGCACCCTGAGGGCATGGAGCTGGACGACGAGGTTCTCCAGGCCTGCGAGGGGTACGCCGAGAAGTCCGGCGGCTCTTTCGAGATTTCCAACAGCATGGAAGAAGCCTTCGACGGAGCTCACGTGGTCTATCCCAAGGCCTGGGCGGCGGTGCCCATTTTCCAACCGCCGGTGGGTGAGAATGATCCGCAGAAGACCCAGGAAATCTTCGATGCCAACCAGGGCTGGATCTGCGACGCTGACAAGATGGCCCTGGCCGACCCCGATGCCATCTACATGCACTGCCTCCCCTGCGACCGCGGCTTCGAGGTAACAGACGAGGTCATTGACGGGCCGCAGTCGGTGGCCTTCGATGAGGCCGAGAACCGGCTGCACGTGCAGAAAGCAGTGATGGCGTTGACGATGAAGTGAGGAGGTGGGAGTCGTTGTGAAGAGAGGAGCCTCAAAAATGGCCAAACTCATCAAAAGACCTTCAACAGCTCTGTATCCGGTGCCTGCCGTTCTCGTCACCTGCGGGACCGGCGACCAGGCCAACATCATCACCCTGGCCTGGGTGGGCACCGTCTGCTCCGACCCACCGTCGGTCGGGATCGCCATCCGTCCCAGCCGGCACTCCCACGGCCTGATCCGCCAGACAGAGGAATTCGTGGTCAATATCCCCACCGCCGATCTGGTGGCTCAGGTGGACTACTGTGGCCAGGTCTCTGGACGGGATGTGGACAAGTGGGCGGCGTGCGGCCTCACCCCAGAGCCCGGCTCGACAGTTTCCACGCCTCTCATAGCTCAGTGCCCGGTCAACCTGGAATGTAATCTGGCCAGAATCATCCCTCTCGGAGCGCACGACCTCTTCGTGGGGGAGATCGTGGCAGTACACGTGGACGAGGCCATACTGGATGACAGGGGCCACGTTGACTATGCAAAGGCTCAGCCCTTTGCCTACCTGGGCGGCCAATACCGGGTGATCGGAGACCGTTTGGGGCAGTATGGCGACTGGAGAGAGGGACCGGTCGAAGGGTGAGCGGACACCGCCGTCGCAGTCCCTCGTTGCCTAATAGAATGGGCCAGACCTCGGAGGTTTCCGGACGCGATTTCGCCAGCAAATCGACCAGATAATCAAGGCAACTTTGCTAGCAGAGGCATTGCCGGAAACCTCCGAGGTCTTCAATTGACACTAGACTAGTGAGGAGAAAGTAAACATGGACCTTTATGGACGAGACCTGATCTGCACCCAAGACTGGTCGCTGGACGAGTTGGAAGCGGTGCTGGAGTTGGCGGCGAAGATGAAGCGCGACCGCTTCTCACCGCGCTGGACCTCGATACTCCAGCACAAGACCTTCCTCATGTTCTTCTACAATCCCTCGGTGCGCACCCGCCAGAGCTTCGAGGCGGCGGCCACTGAGCTGGGCGGCCACGCGCAGTTTCTAGAGCCCAAGGCCATGCGTCTCAAAACCGCTAAGACTGCGGGCGAAACGGTGGAAGACGCGGCCAAGGTGATGAGCCGCTACGCTCATGGCTTGGGCATCCGCATCCTGGAGGACAAGATCGGGGCCTACGGCGAGGGCGACGATCTGTTGCGCGAATACGCCCGCTGGGCCACTATCCCCATCATCTCTATGGCTCATGACAAGTATCATCCTTGTCAAGGGCTGGCTGATATGCAGGGCTGGCTCAAGCATCTGGGCGACGTGCGAGGCAAGAAGCTGTTGGTCACCTGGGGACACGGCGCCCTGGCTCGCTCCTGGTGCAGTGTCCAGGAGGCGCTGCTCATCGGCTCCCGCTTCGGGATGGACGTGACCCTGGCCCATCCTGAGGGATACGATTTGGACCCCCAGGTCATCGAGTGGACCGAAGGGAACTGCGCCGCCAATGGCAGGACCTTCGAGATAGTCCACGACGTGGCATCGGGCTACGAGGGGGCCCACGTTGTCTACTCCCGCCACTGGATGAGCCCCGCAGCCTATCGCGACGGCGAGTTCCACAAGCAGGAGGAGATTGACAAGGCGCTGCAGTACCCGCAGTGGATCTGCGACGCGGAGAAGATGGCCCTCAGCGACGATGCTATCTTTACCCATCCCATGCCTGTAGACCGAGGCCACGAGGTCACCGACGAGGTCGCCTCCGGCCCGTGCTCGGTGATCTACGACGTAGCCGAGAACCGCCTGCACGTGCAAAAGGCGCTGATGGCTTTGACCATGGGCTCGACTTAACAAAAATTAGTGCAATTCGTGGCGAAAAACTCAGACACAGGAGATTGCAAAGTGACAACAGCAGGATACTACCGATTTCCCACTCTCCACGGCCAGACCGTGGTGTTTGTTTGCGATGATGATCTTTGGACTGTCCCCGACGAGGGCGGCATCGCCCGCCGGCTGACCTCGAATTTGGGTGAGGCCAGTTATCCCTTCCTCTCGCCCGATGGAACAACGCTGGCCTTCATCGGACGGGAGGAGGGGCATACCGAGGTCTACGTCATGCCGGCCCTGGGAGGGCCAGCACGGCGGCTGACTTACTTAGGGAGCATGGCACGGGTGGTGGGCTGGAGTCTCGACGGAGAATCCATCCTTTTCGCCAGCGACGCCGGTCAGCCCTTTCAGGGCTTCTTGAAGCTCTTCACTATCGGTCTTGATGGCGGCCTGCCTCAGGAATTGCCCATCGGACCAGCTCAGAGCATCTCCTATGGCCCCGACGGTGGGGTGGTCATCGGGCGCAACACTGGAGACCCGGCCCGTTGGAAGCGCTACCGGGGCGGCACGGCGGGCGAACTATGGGTAGATGTCGAGGGGAATGGCGAGTTCAGACGCCTGATCCAACTGGATGGCAACCTGGCCAACCCCATGTGGCTTGGGGAGCGCATCTTCTTTCTGTCGGATCACGAGGGAGTGGGCAATCTGTACTCGTGTCTGCCGTCTGGCGAGGATCTGAAGCGATATACTGATCACCGGACTTTTTATGCCAGGAACGCCTCGACGGACGGTCAGCGGATCGTCTACCACGCCGGCGCCGACCTGTATGTCTACGACCCGGCGTCCGACGCCAGCCGACAGGTCGAGGTCGAGTTTCGCAGCCCGAGGACGCAGCGCAACCGTAAGTTCGTAGATGCAGCGAGATACATGCTGGGCTACGCCATTCACCCGGAGGGTCACTCAGTGGCCGTGACCTCCCGTGGCAAGCCCTTCACCACGGCTAATTGGGAGGGCGCTGTCCTGCAGCACGGCGAACCTGATGGGACGCGCTATCGCCTGGCTTCATGGCTGAGCGATGGTAAGCGGCTGGTGATGGTGGGCGATACCGATGGGGAGGAAGCACTGGAGATCCACCACGCCGATGGGAGCGTGGAACCGGAGCGTCTGGTTGACCTCTCAGTCGCCCCGGATGGCGATGCCGAGCATCCTCTGGACATCGGCCAGCCGGTGAACCTGGCTGTGTCGCCTAAGAACGATCAGGTGGTCTTGAGCAACCATCGCTACGAGTTGATCCTGGTTGACCTCCCGTCGCGCACGATGCGCCTGCTGGATAGGAGTCAACACGCACGGATTCACGGCATGGCTTGGTCGCCCGATGGGCAGTGGGTGGCCTATGGTTTCTCTGACACGCAGAACACGTCGTGCATCAAGTTGTGCAAGGTGGAGGGGGCTCGGTCAGAGACCTTC
>CAZGKH010000133.1:5971-9185 GCA_964525665.1 uncultured Anaerolineae bacterium
GCTCGGTCAGAGACCTTCACTCAACAGTCGGAGACCTTCGCCCAACAGTCGGAGACCGAGGGGGCTCGGTCAGAGACCTTCACTCAACAGTCGGAGACCTTCGCCCAACAGTCGGAGATCTGGACGCTGACTCGTCCGGTGCTGTTCGACGTGGGACCGTCCTTCGACCCCGATGGCAAGTACTTGTATTTCCTCTCGTACCGTGAGTTCGACCCGGTTTACGACAATCTGCATTTTGACCTGAACTTCCCCCGCGGGGTGCGCCCGTACTTGATCACCCTGCAGAAGGACTTACCTTCCCCCTTTATCCCCATCCCCAAAGCGCCGGGACAGAGTAACGATGGAAAAGGCAGCCAGTTGCCTAAACGCGAAACAGGGGAAGATAAGCAGGAATCTGATCGCCAAGAAGGGAAAGAGGCCAAGACTCCTGAAGAGTTAGTGGTCGAGATTGACTTGGATGGCATCGAGGATCGCATAGTGGCTTTCCCAGTTTGGGAGGGGCGCTACGGGCAGGTGTGGGGGATCAAGGGCAAAGCCCTCTTCACGTCCTTTCCAATAGAGGGCAGTCTGAGCGACTCCTGGATTCCTGGTGTACCATCGGCCACGGGTTTCATAGAGATGTACGACTTCGAGGAGCAGAAGCAGGAAACATTGGTCAGAAAGATCACCAGCTTCAAGGTATCGGCCGATGGCAAGACGCTGATCTACCGGGCCGGCAATCGCCTGCGCGTCATCGAGGCCAGCAAGACGCCTGACGACTCAGATAAGTTGCCTGGTCGCAAGAGTGGCTGGCTGGACTTGAGCCGGATCAAAGTGTCAGTCCAGCCCCGGGACGAGTGGCAGCAGATGTATCGCGAGGCCTGGCGCTTGCAGCGAGATCACTTCTGGACTGAGGACATGTCGGGCGTGGATTGGGAGGCCGTCAACCAGCGCTACCGGCCTTTGTTGGATCGCGTGGCGACCCGCTCCGAGTTCTCCGACCTGATGTGGGAGATGCAGGGTGAGTTAGGCACCTCCCACGCCTACGAGCTCGGCGGCGACTATCGCCAGGAGCCCAAGTACTTGCAGGGTTTCCTTGGGGTGGACTTCGTCTACGATGCCGAGACCGAGACGTACCGCATCGGTCGCATCGTCCGCGGCGATCCGTGGGATGAGAAGGGTGGTTCACCATTGCTGGGGCCGGGGATCAACGTCGAACCGGGGCAGACCCTGTTGGCTATCAACGGGCGCAAGGTGGGGAAGGATTGCTCCCCGCAGGAGCTACTGGTCAACCAGGCTGGCAGCGAGGTTTTACTGACCGTTGGGCGAAGGTCTCAGGCTGTTGGGCGAAGGTCTCAGGCTGTTGGGCGAAGGTCTCAGGCTGTTGGGCGAAGGTCTCTGACCGAGCCCTCCGTTGAGGACGAGACGCGGACCGTGTCTGTAAAAACCCTCAAGAACGAGACGCCGGCTCGCTATCGAGAGTGGGTGGAGGGCAACCGCCGCCAAGTGCACGAAGCCACTGACGGACGGGTGGGCTACGTCCACATCCCCGACATGGGTCCCCGAGGCTATGCCGAGTTCCACCGTGGCTACCTGGCCGAGGTCGGCCGCGATGCCTTGATCGTTGACGTGCGGTTCAACGGCGGCGGACACGTCTCCCAGTTGATCCTGGAGAAGCTGGCCCGGCGGCGACTGGGGTACGACGTCCCTCGCTGGGGCGAGCCAGAGCCTTATCCGGTGGAATCGGTCCTCGGCCCAATGGTCGCCGTAACTAATGAGCAGGCTGGGTCCGATGGGGATATCTTCAGCCATTGCTTCAAGCTTATGGAATTGGGCCCGCTTATTGGGAAGCGCACCTGGGGTGGGGTAGTCGGCATCTGGCCGAGGGACAGGCTGGTGGATGGTGGCGTCGTCACCCAGCCGGAGTTCTCTTTCTGGTTCGAGGACGTCGGCTGGGGCGTGGAGAACTACGGCACCGACCCCGACATCGAGGTGGACATCACGCCCCAGGACTATGCGGCAGGCAAAGACACGCAACTGGAACGGGCCATTGAGGAGATCCTGAGGCTCTTGGAAGAGCGGCCCCCAAAGCGGCCAGATTTCGGGAAGAGACAGATGTAGCAGAAATCACACAACTCGGAGGTAACATGCGCATTATACTTTACACTGGCAAAGGGGGTGTGGGCAAGACCAGCGTGTCGGCGGCTACGGCCTTGCGCTGTGCCGACCTGGGCCATCGCACTATCGTCATCAGCACCGACGCTGCCCACAGCCTGGCAGATAGCTTCGACCTTGCTCTGGGTCCTGAGCCGACTTTGGTGGCTCCTAACCTGTGGGGGCAAGAGCTCGATGTCCTCTACCAGATGGACAAATACTGGGGCAATGTTCAGAAATACTTCGTCACGGTCCTGGCCTGGAGGGGACTGGATGATCTGATCGCCGAAGAGCTGGTCGTCTTGCCAGGCATGGAAGAGCTGGCCAGCCTCCTGCAGATCGTCCACCTGCACGACGACTGCGACTACGACGTCGTTATCGTGGACTGCGCCCCCACCGGCGCCACCCTGCAACTGCTCTCCTTCCCAGAGGTAGCTCGTTGGTATCTGGAAAAGATATTCCCCCTTGAGCGCAAAGCAGTGCAGCTCACCCGCCCCATCCTGCGAGCGGTGACGGACCTGCCCATCCCTGACGATGAGCTGTTCGACACCGTCTCTGGTCTGGTCATGCAATTGACCCGTATGCACGGCCTCCTATCCGATCCCCAGAAGGCTTCGATTCGCCTGGTGCTGAACCCTGAGAAAATGGTCATCAAGGAAGCGCAGCGCACCTTTGCCTACCTCAACCTCTACGGCTTCCTCACCGATGCCGTGGTCTCCAACCGCCTGATCCCGGCCCGGGTGCAAGACAGCTACTTCGACTCCTGGAAGGAGAGCCACGAGAAGTACAGCCTTATGATCGAGGAGTCCTTCTCGCCCCTGCCCATCCTCAAGGCGCCCCTCTTCGATCAGGAGGTGGTGGGGCTGGACATGCTCAGGCGCATGGCCGAGAGCATCTACGGCGATAGCGACCCCACCGAGGTCTATTTCGTGGGCCGGACTCACAGCGTGGAAAAGAAGGACGGGCGCTACGTATTGAGTCTACTGCTGCCTTTCGTGGAGAAGGAGAATCTGCAACTGACCCGCTCTGGGGACGAACTCATCGTGCACATCGGCAACCGCAAGCGCAACCTGATCCTGCC
>CAZGKH010000134.1:0-9181 GCA_964525665.1 uncultured Anaerolineae bacterium
ATTGAACTGCGCTACATCCAACTATCGCTGAAGCATCACTTCGAGACCAGTTATCTCCGCTCCTTTCTGCGAGACACCATCCTGGTCACGGTGTGGGCCGACGGGGTGGAGGGTTGGGGCGAGTCGGCTGTCGAGGATGGCCCCTGGTACTCACCGGAGACGGTGGAGACCGCCTGGCACGTCCAACGGGACTTCCTGGTGCCGATGCTACTGGGCCAGCAGTTGGAGACGGCAGCGGAGGCATTTGATCGCATGGCGCTAGTGCGCGGTCACAACATGGCCAAGACCGGGCTGGAGGAAGCGCTGTGGGACGTCGAGGCGCGGCAGAAAGGGATCTCCGTGGCCCAACTGCTGGGCAGCACTAACCCGCGCATCGAGAGCGGCGTCAGCGTTGGCATCCAGGACACGCTGGACGAGTTGCTGGAGCTGGTGGAAGGATACCTGAGCGAGGGCTATCGCCGCATCAAAGTGAAGATCAAGCCTGGGTGGGACGTGGAGGTGGTGCGGGCGCTGCGCCAGCGCTGGCCCGAAGTGCCGCTGATGGTGGACGCCAATTCTGCCTATACTCTGGAAGATGCCGACCATCTTGCCGCCCTGGATCATTTCGACCTGATGATGATCGAGCAGCCGCTGGCCTACGACGACATCTACCAGCACAGCCTGCTTCAGCGTCGGTTGCGAACGCCGATTTGCCTGGATGAATCCATCCACACCCCCGCCCATGCCCTGGCTGCGCTTGAGCTGGGCAGTTGTCGCATCATCAACATCAAGCCCGGCCGCGTAGGTGGGCTGGCCCAGGCGCGGCGCATCCACGATCTGTGCCGCGAGCGAGGAGTGCCGGTGTGGTGCGGGGGATTGCTGGAGGTGGGGGTCGGGCGGGCGCACAACGTGGCCATCGCCAGCCTTCCCGGCTTCACCTTGCCCGGGGACGTCTCCGCCACTGACCGCTACTTCCAGCGGGATGTGACCCAGCCGCCCTTCTGCCTGAACCCCGACGGGACAATAGAAGTGCCCCAGGGGCCTGGCATCGGCGTGGAGGTGGATCGAGCGTTCTTGGACGAGGTGACGGTTCGACGGGAGGAATTTACGGCCTAGTCACCCAGTAGGAAGCGAAAGGCAGATAACGATATGCTAGACATCTTGATCGTGAACGGTCTCGTGGTAGACGGCACGGGGCAACCGGCCTTCAAGGCCGATGTCGGAGTTGCGGAAGGCCGCATAGCAGTGGTGGCGGACAACGTCGAGCCGGAGGCGCGGCGTATCATCCAGGCGCAGGGCCTGTGCGTGGCTCCCGGCTTCATTGACCCCCACACTCACTCCGAGCTAACCCTGCTAGCCGACCCTCATGCCGAGAGCAAGATCAGACAGGGCGTGACCACGGAGGTCGTCGGCAACTGTGGGTTTTCACCCGCTCCCTTGCTGGGGGCAGCGGTGGAGGAGATGCGCGCTCAGGCAAGAACCTTTGGCCTGGACGTCAATTGGGCCAGCATGGCCGAATACCTGGAGCGTCTGCGTACCCAGGGCATCGCGCTGAACATAGTTCCCTTGGTCGGCCACAACACGGTGCGGGGGGCGGTCTTGGGCTTCGACGACGTGCAACCTACGACCGAGCAGCAGGCAGAGATGGAAGGACTGGTAGCAGAGGCTATGGGACAGGGGGCTCGGGGTCTCTCCACCGGACTGTACTACCCGCCGGGTTTCTACACCCACACTGAAGAAGTGATCGGGTTGGCACGGGCGGCAGCGCGCTGCGGCGGAATCTACGCCAGCCACATCCGGAACGAGAGCGACCGCTTGCTGGAAGCCGTAACCGAAGCTATCGAAATCGCTGAGCAGGCTGAGATCCGAGTGGAGATCGCCCATCTCAAGCTGCATGGCAGTCAAAACTGGGCCGGCGCCGACCGATTGCTAGACTTGCTCGATGATGCCCATTCGCTAGGGGTGAGAGTGGGTTGCGATCAGTACCCCTATGCCGTCAGCTCGACGTGGCTGGTGGCTATCCTGCCCTATTGGGCCCAGACAGGCGGGGCAAAGGCTATTGCGGAACGGTTGAGCGATCCTGAGACGCGAAACCGCATCAGAGAGGACTGGGAGGAGAACCGCGCCGATTGGGATAATCGCGGTGGTGTGCGCGAGTGGAGCGACGTCTTGGTCACAGATTGCGCCCCCCGGCCCGACGTGCTGGGCAAGAGCATCGCCGAGATCGCCGACGCCGAGGGAAAGGAGCCACTGGAGGCGGCCCTCGATCTGATCGTGATCAGCGAGGGGCAGGCGGCAGGCGTATTCTTCGACCAACTGGAGGACAACGTGCGCGTCCTGATGCACCATCCCCTGGTGGTAGTTGGCAGCGATGGCAGCTCGCTGTCTCCCCACGGCGTCCTGGGCCAGCGCAAACCCCACCCCCGCAGCTACGGCACCTTCCCCCGCGTGTTGGGCCGCTACGTGCGCGAAGAGGGAGTGCTCACCCTGGAGGAGGCGGTGAAGAAGATGACGTCCATCACCGCAGACCGCTTCGGCCTGACCGATCGGGGGGTGATCCGCGAAAGCGCGTGGGCCGATTTGGTCTTATTCGATGCTCAGACCATCGCCGACCGGGCGACCTTCATTGACCCGCACCAGTACCCCGTGGGCATCCCCTACGTCATCGTCAACGGTGTGATGGTCATTGACCAGGGCCACCACAGCGGCGCGTTGCCCGGACAGGTGCTGTGATAGCAGTCCCAATCTCTCGCCAGTGTACCTTGACAATGTTAAGTTCGCCGCCATCAGACCTCCGAGGTCTAGAAGTGGCTTTAGGATGGCGGAATCGTGGCTTTTTACAAGCATTTCGACGGATGAAATCACCCACCGGAGACCTCGGAGGTCTAAACCTAACATTGTCGAGGTATTCACAAGGCAAGAAGGAAGAAGGAGGAACCCAACCAATGGAATTAAGTACCCCCGAAGAATTAGGCTTTTCAGCGAAGCGATTGGAACGGATTAACACGACGATGCAGCGCTACGTTGATCAGAAGACGCTAGCCGGGATTGTAACGCTGGTGGCGCGTCGTGGCAAGGTGGTGCACTTTGAGAAACTCGGCTACCAGGACATAGCCACCAGCAAACCAATAGAGTTGGACACCATTTTCCGCATCTACTCCATGACCAAGCCCATTACCAGCGTGGCGCTGATGATGCTGTTTGAACAGGGCTTGGTTCGCCTGACCGACCCTGTGGCCAAGTTCATACCTGAATTTGGGAAGGTCATGGTTCTCGTTGGCCAAGACGGGCTAACCGATCTTGAGCGCGAGATCACCATTCAGGATTTGCTCCGGCACACCGCCGGGCTGAGCTATGGCGGTTATGAGGACACTCACGATCCAATTGACAAGTTGTATGATCAGGTGGACCTGACGCCCCCCGACATCACGAACAAGGAGATGGTCCGACGCATCACCGAATTACCTCTGGCCAATCAGCCGGGGCAGGCGTGGCGATACAGTGTGGCCACGGATGTGGTGGGTCACGTGGTTGAGGTGATCTCCGATATGTCATTGGGCGAGTTCTTCGAAGAGAAAATCTTCAAACCTCTTGGCATGGCGGATACGGCTTTTACCGTGCCGCTGGAGAAGGTTGACCGTTTAGCAACGCTGTACGGGAAGACCGATGAAGATCCTTTGGGGCTGATTGACGTTGCCACTGGCGGGGACTACTTCAATACGCGCCTGGAACTTGGTGGAGCTGGCCTGGTCTCCACGGCGGCCGACTACCTGCGCTTTGCTCAACTGGTGCTGAACAAAGGAGAACTGGACGGCGTGCGCCTGCTTGGCCCCAAGACAGTGGAACTGATGACCGCCAACCACCTGCCGCCGGCCTTGCTGCCGATGGCCATGGGTGAAGAACAAATGCCTGGCTTAGGCTTCGGCCTGGGGTTCAGCGTGATGATGGACGTTGCCCAGTCGGGATGGATGGGATCCGTCGGCCTTCATGGTTGGGGCGGCTGGGCCAGCACCCATTTCTGGGTTGATCCAGAGGAGCAGCTCATCGGCATCCTCATGCTGCAATACATTCCCAGCGGCACTTACCCGATAAGGACTGATTTCAGGACGCTTGTCTACCAGGCGCTTGTTGAGTAGGAAGGGAGGAATGCCTATCGCACAAAAATATTGGTTCTCGAGTTAGTTTCAAAACAAAAAGCACAAACTAAGGAGGTAAGAAATGTCTAAGAAGACGCTGATTAACCTGGTTCTAGCACTTTCAATGCTGTTGAGCATGGTGGGCGTGGCTAGCGCTGCTCCACCGACCCAGGAGGAGATGACCTACACGGTCAAGCTGGGGGACAACCTCTGGACCCTGGCGGAGAAGTACCTGGGCAGCGGCCCGGCCTATTGGGCCATCGTTGGCGCCACCAACGCCAAATACGAAGAGGATACCAGCTTCGCCAATATCGAGAATCCCAACCTGATCCATCCTGGCTGGAAGCTACTCATCCCCAGCGCCGAGGAAGCAGGGAAGTACGCTGCCCCTGCCGAGCCAGCGCCGACGGGCCCCGTCACGTTTCGCATCGGCACCACCTACTTATGGGATGGGAACAACCTGGGTGTCGAAAACTCAGCCTGGGGTATCTACCGGCTGCTGTTTGATTCAATTGTCGAGTTTGGGGAAGACGAAACCTTCATCCCTGGTCTGGCTGAAAGCTGGTCAGTTGACGAGACCGGATTGGTCTGGACCTTCAAGATCAGAGAAGGGATCACATTCCACGATGGCACACCCTGCACGGCTGAGGAGATCGCCTGGAGCTTGAAGTGGATGGAAGAGATTGGTTTCGATTCCATCGCCTACATGTGGGCAGGTCTGTTCACCGATGTGACCGCCCTGGATGCGACCACATTACAAATCACCACCGCCACTCCCGTGGGCTACATGGAATATGTGCTGTCGTATTCCTTCATTGCGCCGCAGAGCGTTTGGGGTGACATGGCTGATCATGATGCTATGGCTGCCTACACCGGAGAGGATGCCACCACTGGCACAGGGCCGTACGTCTTCAGTGAGTGGCTGCCCGATGAGTACCTGATCCTGGAGGCCAACGAGGATTACTGGGGTGGAGCGCCAAAGATCGACCGGATCATTTTCCAGCAATACGCCACGGATGATGCGATGGTTCAAGCGTATCTCGCCGGCGAGGTTGATGCCGTCGATGAGGTCCCCGCAACTGCGGTTGAAACCCTTCAGGGGAGAAGCGATGTGGAAGTGACTTTCTGGAAGTCCTTTGCAGTTGAGGAGCTGACAATTAACTCCTATGCCGAGGGCACCCAACCGGCAAGCCTGGGTGATCCTGCAGTACGCCTGGCCATGGAATATGCCATTGATCGCGAACAGATCAACCAAGTCGCGTACCTGGGCTATTTCGCGCCAGCCACAACCTTCATCGCACCTGTGATGGGCGACTGGCACAACAGTGAAATTGATACCGTTTCGTTCGACATCGCCATGGCAAATCAGACACTTGATGATGCCGGCTATCTTGACACCGATGATGACAGCGTTCGCGAGTATTCTGATGGCACACCCTTGCACTACCGCCTCTTGATCGACGATGTTGCTACCAGCGCACGTATCGCTGATGTCATTCAGGCCGGCTTTGCCCAGGCAGGCATCTCCACAGAGATCCAGGCCGTGGACTACAACACCCAGATGAACAAAGTTTACTACGAGTACGATTTTGATCTGACCTACTGGTATTGGGGCATGGATCCTGATCCAGATTTTGGTGGGGTCATTTTCCAATGTGACCAGATCTGGTGGTGGAACGACTCGGGCTACTGTGATCCAGAATATGATGCGCTATACGCTGCATCTCGGGTGGCCGTAGATCACCAGGAACGAGTGGATGCCGTTTGGGCGATGCAGGAGAAAATCTATAACGATCGCCCATGGATCGCCCTCCTGTACAGGACCATCATTCAGTCCTATAGGCCGGAAAGTTTCTCTGGATTCAATCCAGCAACCCGGAACGTCATCTATGGGAAGTGGTCTCTCCTGCAAGCAGAAGGCCATTAGCAGCAAACCAGAACAGGTCGGCCAGGATGATCCTGGCCGACCAACCTTCCTCTGCTGAAACGACTCTTTTCAGCGGAATCTATGGAGGATCTCATGCAGCGTGGTGATTATCTATTCCGCAAGTTCACGATCGCCTTACTCACATTGATGGTTGTGATCGTCTTTAACTTTTTCCTTTTCCGCATTCTTCCCGGCGATCCAGCCAGAGCCATTATTGCCAGGGGCAGGATGAATGCTGCAACACTGGAGCGGATGAGAGCACAGTTTGGCCTGGATAAACCGGTTTGGTTAGATGTCGAAAAGTTGCAGGGCGGGGATCTCGGCGGGGCGCTGGATAGTCAATTCACTGCTTATGTGAGCAATTTATTTCAGGGCAACCTTGGGGTCTCGTTCGCGAATAAACTGGAAGTAAGCGAAATCCTGAAGGACAAGGTTTGGAAGACGTTCCTTCTTTTGTTTACCGGCGAGATAGTTGCCGTTTTTTTAGGCTCCACGCTGGGGGTGATTGCCTCCTGGAGGCGAGGTTCCAGAATTGACCTTGGAATATTGCTGGGGGGGTTGTTTACGTGGTCAATCCCCACATTTTTCTTTGGAATTATTCTTGTTCTACTAGCGCGCGGTACGCTGCCAACGGGCATGATGGTCACTGTGGGTTTGAAACCTGAGGATGGCCTAGTCTATTGGATGGATGTGGGAAAGCATCTTATTCTGCCCACGATAGCTCTTGGTATTGGATACATCAGTTCATACATGATGGTCATGCGCAGCAGCATTGTCGAAGTTCTCAGTGAGGATTACATTCTCACGGCGAAAGCCAAGGGGTTGAACAATTTTCAAATCCTGCGTGATCATGCGCTCAAGAATGCCATGCTGCCCATGGTTACGCTGCTTGCACTGAGCCTGGCGTACACCGTAGGGGGCGCCATTCAGGTTGAAACGGTGTTTTCCTGGCCTGGGCTCGGAAGGTTGATTTTTGATTCTGTGGGTAAGCAAGACTATCCGGTGCTTCAAGGGGCGTTCCTTCTGATAGCGGTTAGTGTGATCGGGGCAAATTTCCTGGCAGATGTGTTCTATACGTTGCTGGACCCCCGGGTGAAAATGGAAAGCTCTCACCCAGGAACACAATCCAACCTCGGAAAGATAATTCTGAATATACCCAAATCCTTACTTGCCCTGGTTGTTTTTGTTCTGGGTCTTCCCATCGCTTTGTGGAATGCTCTTCAGAAACTACCTAAAGCATTTCTACAATTTGGAGAATGGCTCAAACGCATCCCAACAGCATTGGGGCGTTTGCCAGGACGCTTGTGGGCTGCCATTAAAACCGGACTACAAACCTTCAAGCGGAAACCGATGGCGCTGGTTGGATTGTTTATGCTGATTGCAGTCATTTTTATGGCTGTCTTCGCGCCTCTCATCACGCCCTTTTCTCCGGAAGAGCTGGCCGCAATTCGAGTTACCGCAGATGATATTCTCGCTCCTCCAGACGCCGATCACCTTCTTGGTACGGACGATGCTGGCAAAGATGTTTTATCTCAACTTATCTACGGCACAAGGATTTCGTTGATCGTTGGTTTCTCTGCTTCTTTTATGTCCTTGATCATCGGGACTGTGGTGGGGATGACCGCGGGTTATTTTGGGGGAAGAGTGGATACTCTTCTCATGCGTTTGGTTGATTTTTTGATGGTGATTCCTACCTTGCCCTTGATGCTAGTCATCATCTCATTTTGGGGGCGTGGATTGGATAAGATCATTATGGTGATTGGCCTCCTTTATTGGACCTACATGGCACGATTAGTCCGGTCGCAAGTGATCTCTATCAAGGAACGCCAATATGTTCTCCGTGCCAAGGCGCTAGGCGCCAGTGATTTTAGAATAGTTATCCGCCACATCTTCCCCCAGGTTTTGCCTCTCATCATTGCCCAGGGCGTCCTGGATACTTCAAACGCAATCATTGCAGAATCATCGCTGGCGTTCCTCGGTTTGGGAGATCCCACCCAGGTGAGTTGGGGGATGATGCTCAGCTTCGGCTTTGCAAGAGCAATAAGCCGGGAGGCCTGGTGGTTCTTGCTCCCTCCTGGCTTTGCGATTGTCTGGGTGAGCTTATCCCTGGTATTGATTGGGACTGCCCTGGAGGAGATTTTCAATCCTCGGCTCAAGACCCATCACCTCTTTGATGCCAGCAAAATGGTGGCGCTGGTGACAGGAGGCAAGAGGCAAGAAGCAAGAGGCAAGGAATTGAAGGCAGAGGGGGTAGCAGAGTAATGGCCGTTCTGGAGGTGCGGGATCTCTCTGTCAACTATTTGACGGACCAGGGCACCGCGCTGCGCGCGGTGGAGGACGTGAGCTTCAGTCTGGAGCAGGGGCGCTCGCTGGGCCTAGTTGGGGAGAGCGGGTGTGGCAAGACTACGGCCATGCTCAGCCTGCTGCGCCTCCTGCCTGCCGAAGGCCGCATCGTCTCCGGCGAGGTCCGGTACGGGGCGCGGTCGGAGACCGGCCCCGGCGTGGATCTGCTACGCTTGTCCGAGCGAGAGATGCGCAAGTACCGTTGGAGCAAGATATCACTCGTCTTCCAGGGGGCGATGAACGCCCTCAATCCGGTGCGCAGGGTTGGCGACCAGATCGCCGAGGCAATCATGATCCACGGGGCAGCCGCGGACAAGAAGGCGGCCAGCGAGCGGGTGGGCGAGTTGCTGGAGATGGTGGGGATCACCCTGGAGATGGCGCGACAATACCCCCACCAGTACAGCGGCGGGATGCGCCAGCGGGCCATGATCGCCATGGCCCTGGCCTGCTCCCCCGACATCCTCATCGCCGACGAGCCCACCACTGCCCTGGACGTGATGACCCAGGCCCAGATATTGAATCTGTTGCAGAAGCTGCAGCAGGAATTGGAGTTGGCCATCATCCTGGTGACCCACGATCTGGGGGTGGTGGCCGAGCTCTGCGACGACGTGCTGGTTATGTACGGCGGCAAGACGGCCGAGTACGCCAGTGTGGACACCATCTACAACGAGCCACTGCATCCCTACACCCAGCGCCTCCTGCAGGCCTTCCCCGACGTTGACAACCCCACGTCGGATCTGGCCTCGATTCCAGGATACCCGCCACCGCTGGACGCGCTGCCACCGGGATGCCGCTT
>CAZGKH010000135.1:0-7296 GCA_964525665.1 uncultured Anaerolineae bacterium
CCACCGGCCCACCGACGGGCACACGGCCCCCCCCGCCGCCGACCCACCCTCCCACGCCAACAGATACAACTACACCAACAATCACCCCTACCCCCTGTGGTCCCACCAACGTTGGCGGGCCTATCTCTTCCGACACCACCTGGACGGCCGCCTGCTCTCCCTACATTGTGACCAGCAGCATCCTCGTGATGAACGGCATTCACCTGACCATTGAGCCCGGCGTGACGGTTAAGTTCAACGCCGCCAAAGCGATGCAGATTGATGGCGAGTTGATCGCCCAGGGGACGAGTGGCAGCCTCATCACTTTCACCTCGAATGTTGGGACCAGCCCGGGCGACTGGGGCTACATCCTGTTCACCGACAGCAGCTTGGATGCCACCTATGACGGCGGGGGGAACTACCTCAGCGGGTCCATCATCCAATACGCCATCATTAGAGTACGGTGGTAGGGCTGGCGGTTACGGTGCCCTACGCGTGGCTGCGGCTGCGCCCTTCATAGACCACACCACCGCCCGACATAGTGCAGGTACTGGCATTTATGTCGACGACGGTTCTCCCAAGATGACCTACAATACAATTACCAACAATGCGTATCGGGGCATCTGGGTAAAGGGCCATGGCTCAATGGAGATCAGCCACAACACCATCACCAACAACGGTGGCGGCATGCAGGTTGATGCTTGGACAGGGGGGACGGTGACGATCAGCAGCAACGCCGTCACCGACAACTCGAGTTCCGGCAACGGCGGCGGCATTCTCGTTGATGCTTATGGGGGAACAGTGACTATCAGCGACAACACCATTACTGGAAACACGGTGTCTTCTTACACGGGTCGTAGCGGTGGCGGTATTTTTGCTAATGGAAGGTATGGTGGGACAGTGGCCGTCAGCGACAACATCATCACCGGCAACACAGTAACTCCCGGCGACGGCGGTGGCATCTCTTGCCATAATAGTTGTATTATCAACAACAGCATCATCATCATCGCTAACAATTCTTCTTTCAGAGGAGGGGGTATCTACACCGCCTACGGGCCAGCGACGATCAGTAGCAACACTATCGCTAGCAATTCTGCTTCCAGAGGAGGGGGAATGTACGCGGACTCAGGACAAGGGACGATCGCTAACAACACTATCGTCAACAACTCGGCCGGCAACGGCCGGGGAGGTGTGGCTATCTCCGGCCATTCTGATTTCAACGACAACAACATCTACGGCAACACTGACTACGACCTCTACAGCAGCGCTGACTTGGACGCCGAGAACAACTGGTGGGGCACGGCCGATCCGGCCCAAATCACCGCTCACATCTGGGATTGGTTCGATGACTCCAGCCTGGGCCTCGTGGACTACATCCCCTATCGCACAGAGCACAACACGGCCGCCCCTATCTCACCTCCCACCGGCCTGGCCGCTACCCCCAGCGTATCCGCCATTGATCTGAACTGGTCAGGCAACCCCGAAAGCGACTTGACCGGGTACAAAGTCTACTACGATACCGACTACGGCTTTCCCTATGACGGCGCAGGAGCCAACGAGGGAGACTCCCCCATTGACGTAGGAAATGTGAACAGCTTCACCCTCACCGGTCTCTCTCCGGGCACCCGCTACTACATCGCCATCACTGCTTATGATGCCGACGCCAACGGGACCGACGATCAGACCGACGGCAACGAGAGTTGGTATAGCGACGAGGTCTCTGCTATCCCCGGCAGCCCGCCACCGAGCCTGTCCATAGACGACGTGACGGTCGTTGAAGAGGACGTCGGGACGGTGGATGCGGTCTTCACGGTGATGCTCTCGGCGGCCAGTGGTCAGCAGGTGACAGTGGACTACGCCTCCGCAGATGGCACCGCCACCGCTGGCGAGGACTACGTGGCTACCAGCGGCACTCTGACCTTCACCGCCGGGATCACGACGCAGAACGTGGTTGTGGTGGTCAACGGCGACACCCTCGACGAACCCGACGAGACCTTCTCTGTCAACCTGAGCAACCCGACGAACGCGACCATCGCAGATGGGCAGGGCGTGGGCACGATTGAGGATGATGATCCTCCACCGAGCCTGTCCATCAACGACGTAGCGGTCGTTGAAGGGGATGCTGGGACGGTCAATGCGGTCTTCACGGTGACCCTCTCGGCTGTCAGCAGTCAGCAGGTGACGGTGGACTACGCCACCGCCGATGGCACCGCTACCGCTGGCGAGGACTACGTGGCCATCAGCGGCACTCTGACCTTCCCTGCTGGGACCACGACGCAGAACGTGACTGTGGTGGTCAACGGCGACACCCTCGACGAGGGGTCTCACGAGACCTTCTTTGTGAACCTGAGCAACCCGAGCAACGCGACCATTGCAGACGGACAGGGCGTCGGCACCATCACCGACGATGACGGGGTGCCGAGCCTGTCCATAGACGATGTGATTGTCGTTGAAGGGGACGCCGGAACGGTGGATGCGGTCTTCACGGTGAGCCTCTCGGCTGCCAGCGACCAGCAGGTGACGGTGGACTACGCCTCCGCAGATGGCACCGCCACCGCTGGCAGTGACTATGAGGCCATCAGTAGTACACTGACTTTACCCGCCGGAATCACGACGCAGAACGTGACCGTGCTGGTCAACGGCGACATCCTTGACGAGCCGGACGAGACCTTTCATGTCAACCTGAGCAACCCGACGAACGCAGCCATTGCAGACGGGCAGAGCGTGGGCACGATCGAGGATGATGATCCTCCACCGAGCCTGTCCATCAACGACGTAGCGGTCGTTGAAGGGGATGCTGGGACGGTCAATGCGGTCTTCACGGTGACCCTCTCGGCTGTCAGCAGTCAGCAGGTGACGGTGGACTATGCCTCCGCGGATGACACCGCCACCGCCGGCAATGACTACGTGGCCATCAGTGGCACTGTGACCTTCCCTGCTGGGACCACGACGCAGAATATTACTGTGGAGGTGATCGGAGATACGCTCTATGAGCAGCCAGATGAGATATTCTACGTCAACCTGAGCAACCCGACGAACGCAACCATCGCAGATGTGCAGGGCGTGGGCACGATCGAGGATGACGACCCGCCATCGCAAATCAGAACTCTTATCCTCACCAACCGAGCGAAGATCGAATCCTTCCACGGCGCATCCGAGGCGTCTCAGCTAATGAGCAAGCTTGACGAGCTTGCAGCACACAGCAGCGTGCAGGGACTTGTAGTGCAAGTCGAAGATGATCCTGCCGTCGCCGCTGCCTACAGCCAGTGGGATGCCAACAACACGACAACCCGCGCCAATGCAGTCACCGCCGCCATCAAGAACCTGCTCGATGCCCTTCTGAACACCTACTCAGACGTGGAATACATCGTTCTTGTCGGAGACGACCGTGTGATCCCTTACCGCCGCGTGCTTGACCAGACAAGACATCCGGAGAGCAACTACAGTTGTGTTTCAGGCTCCAGCACCATCGGCGTGGCCTTGGGCGACGACATGAGCCTCACAGACGACTTCTACGCTGACAGAGTTCCCACAGTGCCTGACGACTCCGGCTGGGATGGGCACGACCTCTACATTCCCGACTACGCGCTGGGGCGACTGGTCGAGACCCCGAGCGAGATCATCGCCATCATTGACACATTTCTCGCTGATGACAGCGTTGCTCTCGACTCGGCCATCTCCGTCGGTTACGACTTCGTCAAGGATGGTGCCCAGGCGATGTGCAACGCCTTCACCGCTGACGGGATTCCGGCCGATTGCACCCTCATCAGCGACTCGTGGAGTGCGAGCCAGTTCAGGAGCCGGGTGTTGGGCATCCGCCACGATGCCATCTCCCTCAACCAACACGCCAACCACTACATCCTTGGCGCACCTACAGGCGGCTATATCTACTCCAGTGACTTCGCAGGCGCAGGTGCCGACTTGACGCGTGTCGTCTTCTACTCCGTCGGCTGCCATGCCAGCCTCAACGTGCCTCCGGGCAACCCGTGCCAGTCGTTGGATCTAGCTCAAGCCATTGCCCAGAATAGCGCAAACTACATCTCCAACACTGGTTATGGCTGGGGGTGCCGCGGCTCTAAGTGCCTGTCGGAGCTACTGATGCTCAAGTTCACCGATCATTTGCTGGGAGGCCAGTCAACGACACTGGGCGAGGCGCTGGTAAAGGCTAAGCATGAGTATTATGCCACGGAGTACAGGTTCGACTACTACGACGAGAAGATCATGATCGAGGCCTGGCTTTTGGGGTTGCCGATGTACAGGTTCACCACGCCGGCAGCAGCCGCCTCAGCTCAGTTCGCGGACATGGTTGAAGACGCACACTTCACCACGCTGGCCAATGGCCTGAGCAAGAACAGCGTCACCTATCAATTCCCAGCCCTTACCAGTGAGACTACCGATGACGGCACCTACTACAGCCTAGACGGGGTGGTTGAGTCGGCCAACGGCCAGCCGATCCAGCCCAAGTACACGACAAATGCCGATTTTCCCGGAACCACGGCCCATGGGCTTGTCTTCACCGGTGGCCTGTATAGTGATACGGCTTCCTTCGATCCTGTCGTCGAGCAGGCACTGACCCTGACTATCGCCAGTTCAGTTCTGGTAGAGCCACCGTTTACCGCGCTTAATTGGCATCCGGCTACCTTCTTCAGACTCAACTCCCTGGAAACACTTTCAGGGATGACCGCCGATCTTGTAGCAGTGCTCGGACAATTCAACCCTGATACCCAGGTGGAGCGCCTCTACGACGAGATAAGCTTTGATATCTACTATCATACCAGCTCTGAGGATTGGGCAACTCCGACGATAACCTCGGTGTCGAGCGCAGCAAATGCCAGTGCAACAGACATCACCGTAGGGTGCACGGATGCTTCAGGCATCTACAAGGTTGTCATCGCCTATACCACTGATGATGGCAGTTGGCACAGCTCTGACCTCGCCTGGGACAGCGGAGAAAGCATGTGGACAAGTACCATACCAATCACCACACCTATTGAGTACTTCGTGCAGGCCGTTGACAACGCTGGAAACGTGGCCAGCGATGACAACAATGGAGCCTACTACTGCGCCCTTTTCGGTGATTTTGACGGCAATGTCGAGGTGAATGTCACTGACATCATGGAGGTAGCCAACCACTGGCGCATGACCAACACCGATCCTGACTGGGATCAACGCTACGATGTTGATAATGATGGGAACATCGACATCGTGGACATCATGCTGGTAGTGGTTCACTGGGGAGAGGCCTGTGGGTGAGGGGGTGGCTTGAACCGCGAATCACGCGAAAGGCCACGAAAGGCGCGAAATGCTTTCGTGGCCTTCGCGTCTTTCACATCACTATGCCGACCAACAGCCTCACGCAAAATTCATGCCAAATTCACGCTGTTTTCACCCACCGACCCTCAAGCTGTGTTACACTGGTGGTAAGAGAAGGCCATGCTTATAAAGAGACATCTTCACAAAATGGGCTCCGTGTTATCTCTCGCTTGCCTGATGCTTTTCGCCCTGGTGGGAACTGCCTCCGCCGAAGTGGAAGAGATAGGCCTGGAGAATCTCATCAGCAAAGCGAGCACCATATTGCAGGGAACCGTATCAAACCTGGAAGCGCACTGGAACAGGGACCAGACGATGATCTATACCTCTGTCACTATCTCCGTGGAGAGCTACCTCAAGGGAGGAACCACGGCCCCGGAGGTCACCATCGAGGTTCCGGGCGGCACAGTGGGGAAGATTACTCTATGGGTGTCCGATACTCCGACGTTTGAGGAAGGTCAAAAGGTCATTCTCTTCCTGAGGGAAGAGTACTTCCAGGTCGTCGGTTGGTTCCAGGGCAAATACACCGTTGTGGATGACATGGTATTGGAAAAAGGGATGCCCGTTGACCAGTTCACCGGCCGGATAAGGGCCATCGTGGCAGGTTCCACGACGTGGGCCGAGCCTTCATCAGCGGCCAAGAAAGGCCTCATCAACACCCTGAAAGAATTCGCCCTTTCACTCCTGCGACTCGTCAAAAAGGATCCTGATGTTGACACCAGGCACAGGGAAGCAATGTACACCCTGGCAGCCGAAACCTGTCCTCCAACGCTCGAAGATTTCTACGGGGGAATGAAATGGTCAGGCTCGTGCCCGAAGGTATACTATGAGGTCTACGAGAACACGGACGATTGCACCGATGAGGGAGCGGCCATCCAAGCTGCTGTCGATGCGTGGAACGACGTGGATTGTTCGTGCTTCAGGTTCAAATACGGCGGCGCTACGACTCGCTCAGCCCCTACCTACGACAGCCACAACGTGCTCAGGTGGGGCAGCACCGGCGGCTCCATTGCCACAGCTTACATCTGGTACTCAGGCAGCAACATACTTGAGGGTGACATAGTCTTCGAGGATGACTATTCCTGGAGCGCCAATGCCAGTTGCCCCCCAGACAGGATGGATGTGCAAAACATCGCCACCCACGAATTGGGCCATTGGCTGCACCTCGTTGATCTATACAAGTCGTGCAACAGCGCGCTGACGATGTACGGCCGCGCCAGTGAGGGTGAGACAAAGAAGAGAAGCCTTCACCAAAGTGACGAGGATGGTATTTGCTACATCTATCCTGGCGACTCAACTACTACCACTCCGACTGCCACCCAGACACCTACCCCCACTTCAGATACGACGATGACGCCGACCAGCACGCCAACGGCTACACCGACCAACACGCCGACCGACATACCCACCGCAACTCGCACGGCCACCCCGACAAGAACGCCAACAAAAACACCGACCGCAACTCCGACATTCACCCCAACGAGCACGCCAACTACCACCCCAACGGCGACTCCTACAGCTACCCCGACGATGACACCGACTAGCACACCTACAGACACGCCAACGGTTACGCCTACAGCCACCCCGACGATGACACCGACCAGCACACCCACAGACACGCCAACGGTTACGCCTACAGCCACCCCCACGCCCGGTGATCTCACATTAACCGGGCTAGTGTGTGATGCTGCTATCGGGCCGACTCGAGCCATCTCGGGAGCGACCGTATCGGTCCTCATGTGCGTGCCGCGTCGCTTTCAAACGTCGAGCGGGCCTGATGGGCGTTATAGCCTCTTGACACCAGGCGAGTATCTCAACGCGTGCAACCAGGTCACTCTGGAGGTATGGGCGCCCGGTTATGAGACCCTATCGCTACCGGTCTCGGTGGCCGACTTGCGCGCTCAGCCCGAGCGCGACTTCGTGCTCACACCACTTGTCTGGCAAGTCTATCTCCCGCTGCTTCATAAGAGTCACTAAATCTTAACCCAATCTTAACGCAATTTTCAC
>CAZGKH010000135.1:7396-9176 GCA_964525665.1 uncultured Anaerolineae bacterium
AATAGGACAGCCGGGTTGCCGAAGACAGATCATGACAAGCGTGCTGTCCATGCAAATCTTCGCGGCAGCACGCTTTTTGGTTCTAGCTTCGGGGGAATCGCTACTCAAGCTATGATGTAGCGGTTGAGGATTTTACAAAAGCTTAACAGACGCTTATCGCTGAGTTAACAAATCTAGTTGATAATGGTAAGTAGCTTTCGGGAAGAAAGGAGCTATGCTATTATGGGGAAAAGTCATTTGCTCAAAGTAGGGGCCGTGTTGTCCCTGGCATGCCTGATGATCTTTGCCCTTGCAGGAACTGCATCAGCCGACGTGGAAGTGATGAGCCTGACAGACCTGATCAATAAGGCAAGCACCATACTACATGGGAAAGTGTCAAAGGCCGAAGCATACTGGAACAAAGACCAAACAATGATCTACACCACCGTCAACGTCTCCGTGGAGAGCTACCTCAAGGGGGGATCTGCGACCAGAGATGTTACCATTGAAGTTCCCGGTGGCACAGTAGGGGATATCACTCTGTGGGTATCCGATACCCCGGTCTTTGAGGAAGGCCAGGAAGTCATACTCTTCCTGAGGGAAGAGTATTTCCAAATCGTCGGTTGGTTCCAGGGCAAATTCACTATTGTGGATGACATGGTGGTGGAAAAGGGAATGCGCACTGACCAGTTCACCGGCTATGTAAAGGCCGTCCTGGAAGGCTCCGCGTCACCGGACGGTCTCTCATCGGTACCGAAGAAGAGCTTCATCGAGACCCTGAAAGAGTTCGGCCTTTCGCTCCTGGGGCTATCCGAAAAGGAGTCCGACGTTGACACCCAGTACAGAGGAGCAGTGGCTGCTCTGGCCGCCGAAACCTGCCCCCCAACGATGAACGATTTCTATGGAGGAATCAAATGGCCAGGATCATGTCCCACCCTGGATCATGAGATCTACGAGAATACGGCGGATACCACTGGAGAGGGAGCAGCCATCCAGGCTGCGGCCAGCACATGGACCAACGTCAGCGGTTCGTGCTTCATCTTTAACTACGCCGGAGCCACGACTCGCTCGGCCCCTACCTACGACGGCCACAATGTGCTCAGGTGGGGCAGCACTGGCGGCTCCATAGCCACCAATTACGTCTGGTACTCAGGCAGCAACATCCTTGAGAGCGACGTGGTCTTTAATGACGGTTTCAACTGGAGCGCCGATCCCAGTCCCCCACCAGACAGGATGGATGTGCAAAACATCGCCACCCACGAGCTTGGTCACTCCCTGCTGCTGGTGGATCTGTACCAGTCTTGCAACAGCGATGTGACGATGTATGGCTACGGTGCTAATGGTGAGACGAAGAAGAGGACTCTCGACCCTAGCGACGAAGATGGCATTCGCTACATCTACCCTGGCGGCGGCCCTCCCCCCAGCACCTCCACCCCTACTCCAACAGCCACTCCGACCCCAACGCCTACCCAAACGGCCACTCCAACTCCAACGCCTACCCCAACAGCCACTCCGACCCCAACGCCTACCCCAACGGCCACCAGCACGCCTTGCATCCTCTTTGGTGACTTCGATGAGAATGGAGTCGTAGACGTCTTGGACATCCAAGAGGTAGCCAGTCGGTGGAATACCTCCGTGGGTGATCCCGACTACGATCCCACCTACGATTTGGACAGTGATGGGGACATTGACGTCGTGGACATCATGATCGTCTCCGGGCAGTGGGGGGCAACCTGCTGAGGTTCTCTAGCGTAACAATTGTGCAATCAGAGCCATGTTCGTCTCTGTAAGGTGATTTCTT
>CAZGKH010000136.1:0-2027 GCA_964525665.1 uncultured Anaerolineae bacterium
CCCAATGATAAGCGAAAAGGGTCATTTTGTCAAAAAGATCAGCCCCTTTTTTGACAATAGACCCAATCAATGCTATCATACTCAACCGAGTCAATCAAAATGAACGAATTGCGCAATTGGTACCTGAATCTATCCGACCGGCAGCGGACGAATTATGGGCTTTTGTTCGCCATCGTTATCCTAACTTTGCCCTGCTATTGTCTGGGATTGATGGCCTTGGTCCTCGCGCCGCCTCCCCCGACGGCGTTTACCCCAACCTTTACACCATCGCCATCCCCCACCACAGTATTTACTCCTATCCCTACCCTTACACCATCGCCCACACTCACTCCTAGTCCTACTCCCCTTGAACCGACGCCTACCCAATGGTTGCCCTCGCCAACAGCTACTTTGACGACCACCCCAACTGACACTCCAACTAGCACGACTACCCCGACCGACACGCCCACTGGTACAACTACGCCGACGACCACAGCGACTCCCACAGAGACGACGACGGTGTCGCCATCCCCTACCAGCACGGACACACCGACGAGTACAGCCACGCCTACGGAAACGCCTACAGAAGTTCCCACCGCGACGGAGACTCCGACGGAGCCGCCAGCCACACCGACACCAACCGACACGCCCACAGCCACGCTGACGCCATCGCCGACGACTGCGGCAACTGACACTCCAACAGTTACTGCGACGCCTGTACCAACGAGCACAGCTACACCCACAGAGACGCCTACGGAGGCGCCCACCACTACGCCAACAGCGCCGCCTACGGCCACGCCAACAACACTACCGACGGCGACCAGTACGGTCCCCCCCATGCCTACAGAGACGCCCACAGAGACACCCACCCCTATTGGGTGATCCAAAGCTTGACAGAAGGCAAGATCAGGTTATAATATCCCAGGTTCGTTCACTAGCAACGATCATTCAGGTGCCAGGCACTTTCACCAAAGATTTCAAAGCAGAGGCGTTTTTCAATCGTTTTCGGAGTTGGATAAGACAGCTCTTTCGGAAGTGCCTGGCACCTTAGATTCTTCAGGAGGCCATGAACAGTGCAGATAGCGCCGTTGTTAAAAAAGCTCTCCGAGGCCAGAGGGGTCTCAGGCTACGAAGCCGAGGTGCGGGAGATAGTAGCCGAGGAGTTCGGGCGATACGCCGATGAGGTGCAAACCGACAAGCTGGGCAACGTCATCGCCCTGAAGAGGGGAGAGGGTGACGAGCCCCGCCGCCGCATCATGCTGGCCGGTCATATAGACGAGATCGGGCTGATGGTGACCAAGCTGGAGCGGGGATTTCTCCACTTCACCTCAGTGGGCGGCTTCGATGTGCGCACCCTCCTGGGTCAGGAAGTGACAGTGCATGGACGCAGGGATTTGCCGGGCATCATCGGCAGCCGTCCTCCCCATGTGCTTCCACGGGAAGAACGCGAGAAGATCATCGCTATGGATAAACTGTTCATAGACGTGGGAATGGGCGCAGAGGGCTTGGCGCGCCTGGTGCGAGTGGGCGATCTGGTGACGATGAGGCGAGAGTTCACGCAACTCAAAGGAGATCTGGTGGCCGGGAAGGCCTTCGACGACCGGACGGCAGTGGCCGCCATCCTGGTTTGCCTGGAGGGGCTTGCCTCCGTCAGACATGCCTGGGACGTCTACGCCGTTGCTACTGTGCAGGAGGAGGTTGGCCTGCGCGGCGCGATCACCAGCGCGTATGGCCTGGCCCCCGACGCGGCCATCGCCATTGACGCCACCTTCGGCGGCCAGCCGGGCGTCTCCGAGGCGGAGACCGTCAAGATGGGCAAGGGACCAGCCATTGCCTTCGGCCCCAACGTCCACCCCAGGCTTTACGAGGCCCTGGTCAAGGTGGCCCAGGAGTTGGAGATCCCCTACCAGGTCGAGCCTATCCCCGGCCGAAGCGGCACCGACACCTGGGCCATCCAGGTCACGCGAGAGGGCATCCCCACCGCCCTGCTCTCCATCCCCCTGCGCTACATGCACACCTCAGTAGAGACCGTCTCTCTCAAGGACGTG
>CAZGKH010000136.1:2127-9100 GCA_964525665.1 uncultured Anaerolineae bacterium
CATCCCCCTGCGCTACATGCACACCTCAGTAGAGACCGTCTCTCTCAAGGACGTGGAGCGGACGGGTAGGCTGATGGCCGGGTTCATCGGGAAGTTGGAGGTTGGGGATTGGAAGTTAGAGGTTGGATGTTGGAGGTTGGAAGTTAGAGGTCGGATGTTAGAGGTTGGAAGTTAGAGGTTGGAAGTTGGAGATTGGAGATTGGTTATTTCGAGGAGGTCAAGTTGCTGTTAAAGGAACTGTCCGAGGCTTTTGGGGTGTCGGGCTGCGAGGACGAGGTCCGCGAGATCATCATCGAGGCCATCAAGGACCACGTGGACGAGTATCGCGTGGACAGCATGGGCAACCTCATCGCCCTGAAGCGGGGGATGGGCGAGTCCGAGCTCAAGGTGATGGTGGCAGCTCATACGGATGAGGTCGGATTGATGATCACTCACATTGATGAGGAGACCGGCGCCCTGCGCTTTCGGCCAGTGGGCGGAATTGATGACCGTATCTTGCTGTCCAAGGTCGTGCTCATCGGCAAAGATCGGCTGCCCGGCGTCATCGGCGTCAAGCCTATACATCTTCTGGAAGAGGAGGAGCTCCGCCGGGTGGTCAAGGTGAACCAGATGGCTATAGACATCGGCGCCAAGAATCAGGAGGAGGCGAAGAAGGCGGTCAAGATAGGCGACTATGCTATCTTCGCCACCGACTTCCGCCAATTAACAGAGGACGGCCTGCGAACGGTCAAGGGAAAGGCTTTCGACGACCGGGCTGGTTGCGCGGTGCTGATCGAGGTGTTGAAAGAGCGCTACCCTTTCGACTTGTATCCGGTGTTCACCGTTCAAGAGGAGGTCGGCCTCAGAGGGGCGCGGGTGGCAGCCTACGCCGTCGAGCCTGACGTGGCCTTCGTCCTGGAGGGCACCATCTGTGACGACATGCCCAAAAAGAAGGATGTCAGTCCCACCACCCAACTGGGGGACGGCCCAGCCATCACCATCATGGATCGTTCCTTTGTCGCCGATAGAGGCTTGGTGAAGCTGCTGGTGGAAACGGCTGAGGAGCTGAGTACCCCCTACCAGTTCAAGCAGCCCGGCCTGGGCGGGACGGATGCCGGAGCCATCCACCTGGCGAAAGAGGGCATACCCTCAGTCACCGTGTCTGTGCCCTGCCGCTACATCCATTCGCCAGTCTGTCTGCTGAGCCTGGAGGATTTTGAGAACGCGGTGCAGTTGGTGACGGCAGCGCTGGGTAGACTACCCAGCAAAAAGGAGGTCGCATGAAAGAGCTGGTCAAGAGGTTAACCGAGACCTACGGCCCTTCGGGGCGCGAGGAGCAGATCAGAGAGATAATCAGGGAGGAAATCGAGGGGCTGGCCGATGAGGTGCGGGTTGATAACATGGGCAGCCTTATCGCCCTCAAGCGAGGCAGTGGCGATGGATTGAAAGTGATGTTGGCCGCCCACATGGACGAGATCGGCGTCATCGTCACCCACGTGGACGAGAAGGGCTTTCTCCGCTTTGCCCCTGTCGGCGGATTGCGTCCCCTCGCTTTGTTGGGCGGACGGGCTGTCTTCGCCAACGGCACCGTGGGCACCTTTGGTCTGGAGAAATTAGAGTCCCACGAGAGTAACAAAATCCCTGGCCTGGACAAACTCTACCTGGATGTAGGGGCTACGGGCAAGGAGTCGGTGCCGGTTGGAGTGGGAGATATCGCCGGTTTTCATCGCCCTTTCACTGCTCAAGGGGATCGCCTCATGGCCAAGAGCTTCGATGACCGTATCGGCTGCGCCGTCCTGGTCCAGATCATGCGGGAACTGGAGACCTCGCCCCACGATGTCTACTTCGTGTTCAGCGTGCAGGAGGAAGTGGGGCTGCGGGGGGCCATCACCTCGGCTTATGGCATCCACCCCGACCTGGGCATTTCCGTTGATGTGACGCTCACTGGCGACACCCCGGAGGCTCACACCATGGCCGTCTCTCTGGGCGAGGGGCCGGCCGTCAAGGTCAAGGATGGAGGGATGTTGGCCCATCCTGCGGTCAAAGATATGCTGGTCGAGACCGCCGAAGAGTTTGGAATTTCCTATCAACTGGAAGTATTGACAGGAGGAACCACCGACGCCAAGGCCATCCAGGTTTCGCACGCTGGCGTGCCAGCCGGTTGCCTCTCTATCCCCTGCCGCTACGTGCATACGCCTTCGGAGATGGTAGACCATAACGACGTACTAAACGCCGTCAAGCTGTTGGTAGCTTTGCTCTCAAAGCCCATAGAACTGGGGTAATCAAGGTTTTTGAATTCTCCGGAGTCCGCAACTTGCTGGGGGGCTTCGCGCCTGCATATTGACACCGCTGTGGGAGCAGCCCAAACAGGATTTCCGTGAGCCCTCAGCCTGAGCTCGGTCGAACGCTCGGCCGAGCCGTTTTTGGGCCCCCGGTGTTTCGGATAGGGAAGGCTTGTCAAGAGTAAAACAAAGCCAGGGCCCACGCCCTGGCTTTTTGCTAGAGATGTCATTCCGAGGTACATCAACCGAAAGCAGCACTCCAGATAGAGGATTCTCTCAGTAACTTGGAATCCACAGCCAATGCCCGTAGAATACCCAGTTGTTCCGGTGGTGATGAGCCGGATTGGCGTTCCACAATGCCTGGTAGCTAACGCCCGCCCTACTGGCGAGCCCATACCAGGTATCGCCATGCACTACCTGATACCAATACCCCCCTACAGGTTTGGGGGCAGGCGTAGGGGAGGACGGAATCCACAACCAATGCCCATAGAACACCCAGTTGTTCCGATGGTGATGAGCCGGGTTAGCGTTCCGCAATGTCTGGTAGCTAACACCCGTTCTCTGGGAGAGGTTGTACCAGGTATCCCCATGTTTTACCTGATACCAATAACCCCCTCCTTGCGATGGTGGCTCAGCCGAAACCACCGAGGCCAGAGCCAGCGTCATCACAACAGCAAGCACGAAGGCCACAACCAGTCTCAGTTCTCTTCTGTCCATTACTTTCACCTCCTCTCCCTCGGTGATTTGGTCGGCCAGCAGCCCTCACCATTTGGCAAGGATCAAGACTAAGATGCCAGCCAGAGGTTCTCAAGACCTCCGCTATGTGCCTACCCCTTCGGAGACGGTAGACCACAACGCCGAGCTTAACGCTGTCAAGTTGCTTCTAGTTTTGCTATCGAAGTTCATCGAAAGCGCAGGGGAAACTTGCCCAAGGGGTAGAACAAAGCCAGGGCCAATGCCCTGGCTTTTGCTCGTTCCCCCCGGTTTCCCTAAGCTTTTGGAGAACACCGGTTCTTTCCTGCCCGGATGGACAGATATTGCCCAACCTCTGGCTGACGCAGACATGGTCAAGATTGACGGCACTGCCCAGGTGAAGGGTTTTCTCAGCTAGGGAATCCACAGCCAGTGGCTGGTGTACAGCCAGTTGTTCCAATGGTGGTGAGCTGGGTTAGCGTTCCACAGTGTCCCCCAACTAAGTCCCGTCCTCCAAGAGAGCCCGTACCAGGTATCCCCATACTGTACCTGATACCAATAGCCTGTCGGCGCAGGTGGGTACGGAATCCACAGCCAATGGCCGACGTACAGCCAGTTGTTCCAATGCTGGTGAGCTGGGTTGGCACTCATCAGCGTATAGTAGCTAACGCCCGTCTTACGGGAGACCCCGTACCAACTATCTCCAGGCACTACTTGATACCAATACCCCCCTCCTTGCGATGGCGGCTCGGCCGAAGCCACTGAGGTCAGAGCCAGCGTCATCACAACAGCAAGCACGAAAGCCACCACTACCAATCTCTGTTTCCTTCTGCCCATCGTTCTCACCTCCTCTCCTTCATTAACTTGGTCAGTAAGGCGCCCTTGCCCTTTGGCAAAGGTCAAGAGTAGAATGTCAGCCAGAGATTCTAGAGTCATATACTTTCTGATTCATTGTATCACGCCCTTGTGGGCTTGTCAAACGCCAGGGTGAGCGCATGATTATATCGAAAAACGCTCACGGGGTCTCCTTTTGACAGGCTCATGATGCCTCTACTCGCCCGCCTAAAGAAATGCTCAATTAGTGTTTTCCTTGTTTATTTCTTTCTTTTCTGGTATACTTATGCCGACATGAGAGTGGGAGAAAATCGGATTTGAAAGTCGCCCTTGTGCACGATTGGCTCAATCAAATGGGGGGAGCGGAGGTGGTTTTGGAGGCCCTGGTGGAGATGTATCCCCAGGCTCCGATTCACACTTCTATTTATTGGCCTCAGGCCATGCCTCAGGAATACCGCTCCTGGAACATTCATACCTCATTCCTGGACAAGTTGCCCTTCGTCAAGAGATACCACCAGCTCTTCCTCCCTCTGTATCCTCTCGCCTTCGAGAACTTCGATTTCACCGGCTACGACCTGGTCATCAGCAACAAGAGTGGCTTCTGCCATGGCGTTATCACCTCCCCCGACACCCTCCACATCTGCTATTGCCTGACTCCCACTAGATTCCTATGGGATTACACCGCCTACGCCCAACGCGAGAGATTGAGAGGGTTAGCTCGCCTGGCCCTGCCGCCTTTTTTGAACTACCTACGGCTGTGGGACCGGGCCGCTGCTGATCGGGTGGATCACTTCATCGCCATCTCTCGGACAGTCCAGCGGCGCATCGCTAAACACTATCGCCGCGATTCTGCCATCATCTATCCGCCGGTAGATACAACCAAATTCGTTCCCAGCGACTCTCACGACGACTATTTTCTGATCGTCTCCCGCCTTATTCCCTACAAGCGCATTGACCTCGCCGTGCGGGCCTTCAACGACCTGGGTCTACCATTGATGATCATCGGGGACGGGAGGGATCGGGATAGCCTGCAAGCCCTGGCCAAGGCCAATATCGAATTCCTGGGGCGCGTGCCTGCCGGAAAGATTGGCGACTATTTCGCCCGCTGCCGGGCTTTCATCTTGCCCGGCCAGGAGGACTTCTGCATCGCCCCCGTGGAGGCCCAGGCGGCGGGGCGACCAGTCATTGCCTACGCCGCTGGCGGCGTCCTGGACACGGTGAGGGATGGGGTAACAGGGACCTTCTTCCACGAGCAAACGTCCGAAGCTCTGATCGAAGTGATCAAAGAATTCGATGAAACCGCCTACGATCCAGCCGCCATCCGCCGCCACGCCGAGCGATTTGATAGGCAGGTCTTCAAGGAGCGGCTTAGCGAGTTTATCGGGGAGAAGTATGCGGAGCATCAGAACACGGATATGCAGGGTTTTCGGATTCCTCATCAGTCAAAGTCACTTGATCCATAAATCCTGCCGCTTGTCCTGAGCTTGTCGAAGGGATCCGTTGTTCTCAGGAGGCCATCATGGAACTTCGTCAATATTGGAGGATTGTCTACAAGCGACTTTGGATTGCCATTGTCTTGGTTGCTGTCGTCCTGATCACCAGTCTGGTCTTTCAAGCAGAGCGACCGGCGCTCTATCAAACCTCCTTACGCTTCACCGTCGCCGTGGTGCCTGAGTCCAGGAGTGGCGATTACTATGCCTATGACCGTGTCTACACCTGGATGAGCTCAGAGTACTTGGTTGACGAACTCACGGAGATAGTGAAAAGCGAAGCATTTGCTAAGGTAGTTAGCGAGGAGTTGGCCAATAGTGACCTTGACATCCCTGCCGGAGCCCTTCGCGGTTCGCTGGAAGCCGATAGAGTGCATCGTATCTTGACCATGCACATCACCTGGGGAGACCAAGCACAACTCGCGGAGATAGCTAACGCTGCAGCCAGAGCCCTCCCGAAGCACAGTACCGATTTCCTGGGCCAGCTTGAGACCACTGAGGCCGATATACGCCTAATTGACCCGCCTGTGGTGCTACCGGTCGGTCAGAGCCTAAGAGATAGGATGGACCTGCCCATCCGCTTATTCTTGGCTATCATGGCCGGAGTGGCCCTTATCTTTTTGTTGGATTACTTGGATGACACCGTACGAGATCGGGCCGAGGTGGAGGCTCTGGGACTGGCCGTTCTGGGCGAGATCCCGTCCGTGTCAGGCCATCGTCGGTTTCCCTGGAAGAAGAGATAGCCTTAACAGCCGCGTTTTGCCCAAAAGCAGCGGCTATGGTAAAATAGGTTGACCACCACCTGAGGAGGGAAGTGTGGAAATACAGGAGTATTTCAAGATATTGTGGCGGCGGGGTTGGATCATTATCCTGATCGCAGCCATCACTGCCATCAGCGCGTACGGCTTCAGCAAGATGCAGATGCCAGAATACAAAGGCAGCATCACCCTACAGTTCAGGCCCGCCCGAGTTGACTGGGGTCTGCAAAACGCGGCCAAGGGATTGCTCCCCAGTTATCGAGAATTGATAAGGAACGACAAAACGGCCATTGAAGTCATAGACCGCTTGCGCTTGGACATGTCCAACGATTCCCTGCTGGCCAGGATCGCCACCAGCGCCGACGAAGCGACCTTTGCCATCCAGATTGATGCCCGCGATCACGATCCACAGGTAGCCGGCGACATAGCCCGGACTTTTGCCGAAGTGTTCAAGGAAGGGCAAGACGAGTGGAATCAACATCAGGACAAGCGTGACCAAGTGGAAGTATACATGTGGAATGATGTCCGATTCAGCCTCTCCAAACCCAGGACGAAAATCAACACCCTCGCCGGGGGCATCTTCGGCGTAATGCTGGGTGTGGTGATAGCCTTCTTCCTGGAGTGGCTGGAATCGGACATCGTGCGGACCACCGAGGACGTGGAGCGACACGTTGGCATCGCCGTGCTGGGTTCCATACCTACCATGTCCGGCGGGACGGCCTCCGCCGGACGAAGGCACTTGCTGCCGACCTTCAAGGAGCTTAACCCGAGCAAGACGCTGATCTTTGGGGCGGGGTTTCTGGCTGGAGCCGCCGTCGCCAGTCTCGTTTTCGCTATGCTGTTATAAAGTCTAGTAAAGCATCAGGAGGATACCCATGGCAAATGATCGACCAGGTTCTTTGCTAATCACTGTTACCAATCCCCGCTCACCCGTTGC
>CAZGKH010000137.1:0-9069 GCA_964525665.1 uncultured Anaerolineae bacterium
GCGCTGCCAGAAGTACCGGCGGCCCTCTTCATCAACTTCGGCCGCCCGCGGTGGGAGTATAGCCGCGTGCTCCCGCCCAAGAAGGCCAAGGCATTTCAGCGCGAGAAGTGGGGTGAGCCGGTCAAGTAGGCTGTCACGGCATCGGATAAACAACAGATAAGCGGATGCGAATGGCGAAGGCGCGAGCTATCCGTTTATCCGCTTTTCATCCGCTGCCGCAAAGGTAGGCAGATAAGCGGATGCGCAAGGTGTGGGCTATCCGCTTATCTGTTGTCCATCCGTTGCCGCAAATGACAAGGAGAACACCATGCCGCCCCAAGAAGTCCTCATCCTGGCTATGACCCAAATGCTCAGCGGCATCTGCACGGCGGGGTTCACCCTTGACCCCGACCCCGTCACCGGCCTGCGCTGGGTGCGGCCGGTGCGTGACTTCGGCACTGTCCTGCCGGGCGACATGACCGATGCCGACGGTCGCCTGGTGCAGTGCGGCGATGTGGTCGAGCTGAACCTGATCGCGCCGCGCCCTGACCCGCCCCACGTCGAGGACTGGCTCACCGATTTCGTCCGCCACCGGCCACGACTGCTGCGCCGTCTGGAGGGCGAGAAGCGGGCCGCCTTCTTCGCCAAATACCTCGATCGCGCCCCAGAGGACGTGCTCATTCACCACATCCGCTCCCTCTGCCTGGTGCAGCCCGAGCAGGTGTGGGCGCGCTTTTCGCTAGACGCCTACTCCGGTAAGTACGAAGCGCGGATGGGCTTTGTGCTGCCGGGCGACGCCAACCATCCCCGAGCCGCCAGCCAGCGCGGCATCTCCGTGACCGACCTCAAATGGCGCGCGCTGGGCCGGGTCTGGCTGGGCGAGAAAGGCGGCTTTCTGACACTGGATCACGACGCGCTCTGTGAGCAGTTGGGGGCCGAGGCTATCTACCTGGCCGTGGGGCTTAGCCGCAGTTGGCAGGGAGAGTACTGGCCCCTTGGGGTGGGCGTCCACGTCGTGCCGGACTATGAGGTGAATGACTAATGACAAATGTACTGGCTGATTTGGGGATCGCTCCTCGACAAACTCCTCAACTGGCAGGCAATCAACGCAGCCGCCTGCTCAACTTCCTCCTGCGCTGGGATCATGTCGAAGAAGTGCACACCTGCCTGGACGTACTCATCCCCCGCAATCCTACCCTCGTCTCTCTGCTCGACCTGCGGGCGAGGGCTTTCCTGGCCCAGCACCGGCCCGACGATGCGCTGGAGGTGATGCAGGAGCGCTTGGAGCTTAAGACCTCCCTCACCGCCCGCACGCTCCTGGCCCGCGTTCACCTGGCCCAGGGCGATGTGGAGGCCGCCCACCAAATTGCCCGCACCCTCATCGTCGAACGAGACGACAGCGTAATGGCCTGGGGACTGCTGGGCGAGGTCGAACTGGCGCGAGGAGACACGCAAGCCGCACTGGCCGCCTATCGCTGCCTGGGTGAGTTGCGTCCCTACGGCCGCGCCTACCTGCTGGGGATGCTCTCCCTCTACCAGGCCCTCGACGACTGGGTGACTGCCAGCGGCTACGCCGTGCGCTTGCTGCGCACCGCCGACGAGGAGACGCCTCTCTCTGCCACCTACCTGCGCCGACTGCGCGACCACTTCCGGGCCAGCGGTGAGGAGACCCGCGTCGCTGACCTGGAGGCCGAACTGGAGCGCCGCTACGCCGACGAACTGGCCGAACTACGCGCCGCCCTTTCCCCAGATTATCGAGCGCGACCCGCCGCCCCCGCACCGCGCCCTGGTCCCGCCGAAGAACCACCGCCCGCCGAACCGCTGCCCACCTTCGATCAGATCCCCGTTTCCGAAGGAGAGCAGTCCCACATCGCCGAGGCTGTGCGGCGGCTCTTTGGTTTCGAGGCCCTCCTGCCCGGCCAGTTGGAGACCATCGCCTGCGTCCTGCGCGGTGAGGACGTGCTGACCATCCTGCCCACCGGCGGCGGCAAGTCCCTCTGCTACCAGCTCCCCGCGCTGCTGGCCGAACGCGGTACAACACTGGTCATCTCGCCCCTCATCGCCTTGATGAAGGACCAGGTGGATTCGCTGCCGAGGCGTGTGGGGCGGCGGGCAACTACCATCAACAGCAGCCTCGATGGTGACGAACTTCGTCGGCGGATGGAACAGGCCGCCGATGGGGCCTACCGGCTGGTCTACGCCGCCCCGGAGCGGTTGCGCCAGCCGACCTTCCTGCACGCGCTGCGGCGCGCGGGCGTGGACCGGCTGGTGATTGACGAAGCGCACTGCGTCAGCGTATGGGGCCACGACTTTCGGCCCGACTATCTCACCATCGGCCAGGCGCGGCAGGCGCTGGGCAACCCACCGCTGCTGGCCATGACCGCGACGGCGCCGCCCCGCGTGCGGCGCGACATCATCAAACACCTGGGCGAGCTACGCATCATCGCCGGCGACGTGACCCGCCCCAATTTGCAACTGGAGGTGTTCCACGCCCGCCACGCCGATGACAAACTGCGCCATTTGCTGGCCTTCTGCAAGACCGAGTCTGGCAGCGGCATTGTGTACGCTGGCACCCGCGCCCGCTGCGAGGAATTGGCCACGCTGTTGCGCGGGCATGGCATCGTCGCCGGCCACTACCACGCCGGTATCACCGACCGAGCCGGGGTGCAGGATGATTTCATGGAAGGCCGCATCCGCGTGGTGGTGGCGACGATCGCCTTTGGTCTGGGCATTGACAAGGCCGACATCCGCTTCATCGTCCACTTCGTCCCCGCCAATTCGCTGGAGGCATATTACCAGGAGGCTGGCCGAGCCGGCCGCGACGGGCTGCCCTCTCGCTGCCTGCTGATGTATTCCTCTTCGGACCGGGCCACACTGACCCGCCGCACCCGTCAGAACGCGCTGCCGGTCGAATTCCTGCGGGCTGTCTACGCGGCTGTCAAACGCCGGCTGGGAGGGGGCTCGTCCGGGCGAATCGCGGCGGCGGACCTGGAGCGTGACCTGCAGGCCGATAACACGCGCCTGCGCGTTGCCCTAAGTTTGCTGGAGGAGGTGGGACTCTCGCGACGCGGTCCCGACTTGCCCCGCGCGGCCATCGTCTGCCTGACGACTAGCGATGTGCCGGCCTCCGCGCCCGAGTTGACCGCTTTCTGCCAGGCGGCCCGCCTGCGGCCCGGCCAACCGCTGACCCTGGACCTGGTGGATGTGGCTCAGCGGGCCGAATTGCCCCTCAATGGCATCGAACGGCGGATGCTGGACTGGGCCGATGCCGGCTGGCTGAGCTATCGCCCCTCTGGACGCGATCTGCTGCTGGAGCTATTGCCGCCACCGCCGGATGCTGCCGAGCGGATCGCCACGCTGCTGGAGCGATACGAGACCATCCAGGCTCAGCGCGTGGACGAGATCACCGCCTATGCCCGAACCCTGCGCTGCCGTCACGGCCACCTCAACGCCTACCTGGGCGGCCGCATCATCGAGCGGTGCGACGCCTGTGACAACTGCGTTGAATTCCAGCCGCCGCCGGATGCTGGTCTGCCCAATGAGAGGGAGCAGTTGTTGACCGTCCTGCGCTGTGTGGCGGGCGCGCCGTGGAGCTGGGGGCGGCTCAGCCTGGTGCGCATCCTGCGCGGCGATCCGCAAGCGCCGGACAAGGCCCGTCACCACGAAGGCTTTGGTACGTTGGCCTTTCGCTCAGCGACCGCCGTCAGCCGCCTGCTAGATCGCCTGGAAGGCGGTGGATTCCTGCAAGCGCGGCAGCTCGATCACGGCGGCGTCGTGCTCGACATCATGCCTGCGGGCAAGGCGGCGCTGCAAAACCCAGCCGCGCTGGACGGCTTGCTCAGTCCGGCGAAGAATCCGTCGTCGCCCAAGTCACTCAAGAAAGATGAGACGGAATTGGACGTGGATGAGGCGCTGTTCCAGGTGTTGCGCACGTGGCGGCTGGAGCAGGCCCGCGCGCAGGAGGCACCGCCCTACGTTATCTTTCACGACAGCCATCTGCGCGCCATCGCCGCGCACCGGCCTGTTACCCTGGAAGCTTTGTCCGAGTTGAAGGGCGTTGGCCCGATCAAGTTGGAGAAGTACGGCGCTGCGGTGATCGAACTGGTGCGTAAACACCTGGGAGAAGGAGGAGAGAATGGTGCACAAACTCAAGATTGACTCCCCTGAAAAAGAGCCTGCTCTGAGGCCCGTCCTCGGGCCGATTTCCGCACCCGAGGACGGCTGCGGGAGCTTTTTTCAGTAGATTCAAGATTGAAAGGCGAAGTTCGCTAGATAGCTTTCTTGACAAGTTGGCATACTCTGAGGTATAATTTGTCCACCGGACACTTCTTGACCCCGGATGTTGCTGGGGGGCAGTGTACGGAAAAGGATTAGGGCCAGCGCCGGTCGAGTAGGGGCGACGGGACGTGTCGAGGCCAAGCGGGTCTTTCACCAAGCCGCTCGCTTGATTTTGATACGTTGCGCTACTCAATCGGCGCTCGCTTTTTCACCATTTTGATACGCCCCCGATAACAGTGTCCGGTAGCGAAAGGTATGATTGTGAGTGACAGCTTCGTAACCGTTGCGTAGCTGAGCCGGTCGTGCCGAGGGGATGCCTCAACACAATGGCGTTTGGGGTTTTTCAGTATTCGTCATTGAGGGGAGGTGATAGAGGGCACATAGGGGTTGGCTTAACCGAAGGCAGCGAGAGCTGCTAAATCCTACCAAGGAAAGAAGGAGAAGAAAAATGAAACGGAAAGTATTCTTGAGTGTGCTGGTCTTGGTGACCATGCTACTCGCAGCCTGCTCCCCCCCCACGCCGGTAGTGGTCAAGGAGGAGGTAATCGTCGAGAAAGAGGTTCCGGTCACCGTCGAGGTAGAGAAAGAAGTGCTGGTCGAGAAGGAGGTTCTTCAGACCGTTGAGGTGGAGAAAGAGGTGGTAGTGGAGAAGGTAGTTACCGCCACACCTTCAGGCCCCACAGGTTCCATCGTGGAGCTCTCCGGCATTGACCCCAACACCCTGGATCCCTATCAGATGACGACCACCAATCCGGAGGGCAACATCGCTGTTCATATCTGGGATCAGCTCGTCTGGAGAACCGCTGACGGCGAACTGGTGCCCATGTTGGCCACCTCGTGGGAGCTGGTTGACGATCTGACGTGGGAGTTCAAACTGCGGGATGACGTCTACTTCCACAACGGTGAGCACTTCACCGCTGAGGCCGTCCAGTTCTCATTTGAGCGGGCCCGCGACCTGGAGGAGTCGGTGGACTCCACGCCCTTCGACATCTTCTACGAGTCGTCGGAGATCATAGACGACTACACCATCCGCATCCACACCGAGGAACCGGCTCCGAAGATGATCTACGCCTTGTCGAATTTCATGATTCTGCCGCCCGGGTACTACACTGAGACACCGCTAGAGGTAGCGGCGGAGAACCCTGTGGGGTCTGGCTGCTACAAGTTCGTCAGTTGGGTGAGGGATGGCCCCCTCGTCATAGAGGCTAACGAGGACTACTGGGGGGATGTCCCGGCCATCAAGACCATTACCGTCAGGGCCGTGCCCGAGGCGGGTGCCCGCATCGCCGAGCTGGAGGCAGGCACCGCCGACCTGATCACCAATGTGCCGCCGGACCAGACACACCTGGTGGAGACGGACATCTCCCGCCTGGAGGCAGTGGAGGGACTGCGGCGGATCTTCATCTACATCCATTACGATGAGGGGACGCCCCGGGCGGACAAGCGGGTGCGGCAGGCCATGAACTACGCCGTGGACGTGAACACCATCGGCGAGACGCTTTTTGCCGGCTATGCCGAGCGCTACGGCAGTTGGATCAATCCGCCGAACAACAACCCCGCCTTGAAACCCTACCCCTACGACCCGGACAAGGCCAAGGAGTTGCTGGCTGAGGCCGGCTACCCCGACGGGTTCGACGTCGTCCTGAATACGCCAGTGGGTCGCTACAACAAGGACAAGGAGGCCGCCGAGGCTATCGGCGCCTACCTGACGGAGGTCGGCATCCGGGCGGAAGTCATCCCCATGGATTGGGCCACCTACGTCCAGGAGATGCTGATCCCCAGGCAGGACCTGCAGATCGGTCTGATCGGCTTGGGCTCAGCGGCCAACGACCTTGAGGACGCCCAGAACCTCGTCAAAGACTGGCCCCTCAGCATAACCGACTGGTACAACGAGGAGTATGAGGCGCTCTACGCTGAGGCCCTTGCGACCCTGGACGACGCCAAGCGCCAGGAACTCCTGTTCAAGGCCCAGGAGATCGCATACGAGGAGTGCCCCTGGATCTGGCTATGGCGGCAGTACGATTTCTATGGGGTGAGCGAGCGCCTGCAGTGGACGGCGCGAGCCGACGAGCGCATAGATTTCCGCGACGCCAGTCTCAAAGAATAGCAGGCCGGGAGCCTTTGGCTTCAAGATCCGTGGCTACATGATGACAGCAGAGGGGCGGAGCTCTGCCTCTTGACGGTGGGAGCTCCGCCTCATCATTATTATTACACGGCGGGCGGGGAGAGGGCGTTTAGTGGACTACACTGCCTGAGCGTGCGAGCCTGTTCAGGCGTCTCTAAACCTTGGCCGAAAGGGGAAGCAATGTCGGGGTATTTCCTTAAACGATTTCTTTGGTCGCTTCTTGTCCTATGGGGGGTCACCTTGCTGGTCTTTTTCGCCATCCATCTGCCGGGAGGAGGGGACCCTTCAATGTTATACTTGCCTTTGGACGCCACACGAGAGCAACTGGATGCCTTCAGACACAGGATGGGCTTCGACCAGCCGGTGCATGTCCAGTATGTGCGCTGGCTGGGGAGGGCGGTGCGCGGCGACTTTGGCACCTCCCTTCGCTATGCCAAGCCCGTCTTCCCTCTCATACTGGAGCGGATGCCAGCCACCCTGGAATTGGCTGTGGCTGCTCAGATCTTTGCTCTGGTGTTGGCTCTCCCTCTGGGCATCGTGGCCGCAGTGCGTCGCAACTCCATATATGACGGCCTGACTATGCTAGGAGCCTTGTTCGGCCAATCCATGCCCGGCTTTTGGCTGGGGCTAATGCTGATGCTGGTCTTCGGCGTTGTCTTGCGGCTCCTACCCATATCGGGGCGAGGAGGACCGAAACACCTGATCTTGCCGGCCATAACTTTAGGGACTTTCTTCCTGGCCAGGGACACTCGCCTGATGCGCTCGGGTATGCTTGAAGTTTTGGGCCAGGAATACATCACCACGGCCCGCGCTAAGGGCCTGGGGGAGAGGGGCATCATCTGGAGGCATGCCTTGAAGAACGCCCTGATCCCTCTGATCACCATGGTGGGCATGGACTTTGGCGCCCTTCTGGCCGGGACAGTGGTCACCGAGACGGTCTTCGCCTGGCCGGGGGTGGGCCGGCTGATCTTCATGGCCATCAATCAACGTGACTTCCCTCTGATCCAGGCGGCCGTTTTCCTGATCGCCATCGTTTTCGTGGCTGCTAGCCTACTGGTGGATCTGTCATATACCTATCTTGATCCACGCATCAGGTTGGCAGAGAGCTAAGGAGGACAGGATGCAACAGCGCGCGACTGAGGCCCGGGAAAGCGATGCGGCTGTCGCTCTCCCTCAGTGGGAAGTACCACGCAGGGCAAGAACAACGAAGTTGCCCCCTATCTTCCACAGCTTGCTACAGAACAAGATCGCCGCTTTGGGGGTGCTCATCATCCTGGGGACGATCTTCGTCGCCATCTTTGCTCCCTCTGTCGCTCCTCACCCGCTGGAGGGGGAGGTCTCGGTCGGTGAGCGGTTGAGACGACGCTTGAAGCCCCCAGCCTGGGTAGAGGGTGGTACATCCGAGTTCCTCTTGGGGACTGATTCCCTGGGCCGAGATATCCTGAGTCGTATCATCTACGGGTCTCGCGTCTCGCTGATGGTGGGTTTCACGGCTGTGGCTTTGAGTGGGACGGTAGGGGTCATCCTGGGCCTCTTATCTGGCTACTCGGGCGGCCTGCTGGACGACATCATCATGCGCATCGCCGATATCTGGATGGCCTTTCCCTTCCTCATCCTGGCCATCTTGTTTCTGTCGGTTCTGGGCCCGGGGTTGGACAAGCTCATCGCTGTCTTGGCCCTCGGGGGCTGGGTGGGGTACGCCCGGGTGACGCGAGGCCAGGTGCTGGCCGTTCGGGAGGAAGAATACGTGGAGGCCGCTCAGGCGCTGGGAGTGCCGCGAATGCGTATCTTGTTCCGCCATATCATGCCCAATACCTTGGCCCCCATCATCGTCATCTCCAGTTTTGCGGTGGCCACTACCATCCTGGCCGAGGCGGCCCTGAGCTTCCTCGGATTGGGGGTGAAGCCGGCCATCCCCACCTGGGGCAGTATGTTGGCTGATGGACGCGACTATCTGAGGGATGCCTGGTGGCTGGCTACCTTCCCCGGCATCGCCATCATGGTCACGGTCTTGGGCATCAACCTGTTCGGCGATTGGCTGCGGGACTATCTGGATCCCAGACTCAAAGTGTAGTTGTTTCTTATTCACAATGGCATGTCGAAAGGGGGAGATATCATGGCTAATCTAGAGGCGATACATCGCCATATCGAGGAACACGAGGCGGAACACATCGCCAGGATTCAGGAGTTTCTGCGCCAACCCAGCATCAGCGCCGAGAACTACGGTATTCAGGAATGTGCCGAATTGCTGCGTCAGTACTATGCTGATCTGGGTTGTCAGGAAGCTGAGCTGGTGGAGACAGAGGGACATCCTGGGGTTTGGGCCTACTATGACGCCGGGTCACCCAAAACCATCGTCAACTATTGCATGTACGACGTGCAACCGATAACTGGCGAGGAGTGGTCCTCGCCTCCATTTGAGGCCCAACTGGTGGAGAAGCCACCATTTGGGAAGGTGATCATCAACCGTGGGGCCATCAACAGTAAAGGGCCCTATGGCATGTGGCTCAATGCCCTGCAGTCAATCATCGCTGTGGAAGGGAAGCTGCCGGTCAACATCATGTTTACCGCCGAAGGGGAGGAAGAGTTGGGGAGCCCTCACTTTCCCCAGATCGTCAGCAAGTATCAGGAGCGGGTGCGCGCCGCCGATGCCTGCCTTTTCCCCTGTGTCGCACAGGACCCCGCCC
>CAZGKH010000138.1:0-9034 GCA_964525665.1 uncultured Anaerolineae bacterium
GCGCACGTGGTGCAGGCGGGGGAGGTACCGGCGCGGGGGCGCGCGCCGGGTCGGCTGACGGTGGTGGGCTACGCCTCCCGCCACCTCCTGCTCCGCCGGGGCCGGGCGTTGGCGGCAGTGCTGATGCTGGCGCTGGCGACAGCGCTGCTGGTCTTCATGGGGCTGGTGACCCTCTCAGCCCGTCACTTCCTGCAAACTACCCTCCTGGGCCAGCACGTGGCGCTGGAAGTGCGGGGCTACCACCTGGCGCTGGCCCTGCTGTGCGCTCTGGTGGCCGTCCTGACGGTGGCCGACCTCACCCTCCTCAACGCCCGCGAGCGGCGGCGGGAGATGGGGTTGCTGCGGGCGGCAGGCTGGCGGGCCGGGGACGTGGTGCGGCTGTTCTTGGGGGAGGCCGCCTGGATCGGCCTGCTGGGCGGTCTGTTGGGGAGCGGGTTGGCCCTGGGGGGCTTCGCCGCCCTGTCACCCACCTGGCCTGGGGCGACCCCCTGGGTAGCCTTGGGCGGCCTGGTGCTTCCGGTGTTGGTGAGCGCCGGGGCGGCCTGGTATCCGGCCTGGGTGGCGGCGGGGGAGCTACCGGTGTCGTCGCTCAACGAGCTACCCCGTCAGCGGCCAGCGGTGGTGGAGCGCCGTCAGGCGGCGGTGCGCCTGGCGGCGGGGTTGGCGCTGATCGCCTTGGTGGTTCTGGGTTTGGTGTGGTGGCGGACGCAGGTGATGCCGCCGGCTCCGGAGGTGGTGGCCGTGGTGCCTCTCGTGACGGCCGAGCCGACGGCGGCCCCAACGCCTACGGCGACGCTCGGGCCGCCGTCGGAGCCAGTGGCGGTTCACCCGGCGGAGGCAGCAGTGGAGAGCCTGCGCGCGTACCAGGTGGCGCAGACGCTGATGGCGATGGGGATGCGGGAACCGGACAGCAAAGCAGCCCACGAGGCAGCCAACTACGTGGCCCAGACGTTGGCCTCCTACGGCCTGGCAGTGGAGCGAGAGAAGGTGGAGATCCCACCCCTGGCCTCGGCGCGCTACGTGGCCTTGCGGGTGGGGAGGGTCGAAGTGATCCCCCAGGGCACAGCCGCTCACCTGAGCGCCCTGGCCGGTGAGGTCATCACCGCTCCGCTCATCGTTGTCTCACCCGACGACCTGCCCCCGCTAGACGAGGTGGAGGACAAGATCGTGGTGATAGAGGATCGGGAACTGCCTCCCCCAACGCTGGAGGAGAACGACGAGCGGCTGCCAGGGCTGGCCGCAGTGTTAGAGACCTACCCGGCAGAGGCGCTGGCCGCAGCGGTGAGCCTGGCCCCGGAGGACGCCGCCATCGTCCGTCAGACGATGGCGGCAGGGGAACAAGCCCAACTGGTCTTCGAGGTGCTGCGGCGCTACGAGGCCGTCAGCACGGAGAACTTCGTGGCCACGCTGCCGGGGACGACGCACCCCGAGGAGGAAATCTGGCTGCTGGCCACCCGCAACGCCGAGAAATGGGACCCACCCCACGACGGTGGCAGCACCAACACGGCACTGCTGTTGGAGCTGGCTCGCGTCCTGGGCCGGGAACCGCTCCCCCGCACGGTGCGCTTCGTCTCCCTGGGCTCGGAGCGGGCGGACTACTACTTCAGTTCCCGGGCCTATCTGACCCGCCACAGGGACGAGTTGGGGAAAGTGGCGGCGGTCCTCAACCTGGACACGGCGCTGGGGGGCGAGGCGTTTCTCTTCGGGGTGCAGTTGAGCGGGCGTTTCGACCCAGCGGCAACGGCTCCCGCCCCGCCGGTGGAGCGAACGCTGATGCGAAAGTTGATCCTGATAGACCTGGACAGCCCGGAGCAAGCGGCGGGGCAATGGGCGCGCATCCGAGATGGGGACGAGATGCCCCCTCTGTGGAGCGTGGAGACGCCGATGTGGTTGATGCGGGAGGGTTATGCCCTGGCAGCGGAACTGGAGTACGAAGTGACCACCACGTTGCTCGGCCGCAGCGAACGGGCCTTTCTGCAGGCCGGTGTGCCAGCGGCCCGGATCGCCTGGGGAGTGGAGGAGGGCCTTTTCTCAGAGGAAGAGATGCCACTGCGGGTGGAGCGGCTGGAGCAGAGCGCAGCCCTGGCCTACGCCCTGGTGGGACGCCTGGCGGAGGAGGGATGGGGCGAATGAAAATCACTGTCCAATTTTCAGCGGATGGCCCCTCGCACCTGGCGGGAGAGGGCACTGAACTCGTCGCCGTAGAGCATCTCCAGGCGGCGGGGCCGTGGTAGAGGGACGGGGACAGTCGCTTCGATGCGGCCTGGTCGGGAACTCATGACCAGGATGCGGTCGGCCAGGAAGAGAGCCTCCTGGATGCTGTGGGTCACCATGACCACTGTCTTTTGCTTCGCCTGCCAGATGCGTAGCAACTCCAGGTTCATGTTCTCGCGGGTCAGAGCGTCCAGCGCGCCGAAGGGCTCGTCCAGGAGCAGGATGGCCGGATCGTGGACGAGAGCTCTAGCGATGGCCACCCGCTGCTCCATCCCCCCTGAGAGCTCGTGAGGGTAAGCATCCTCGAAGCCCTCCAGCCCCACCAGCTTCAGGAGCTCCCTGGCTTGCCGACCCGCCTCCTCAGCTTTCAGGCCTTTGATCTCCAGCGGCAGGGTGACGTTCCTGAGGACGGTACGCCAGGGCATCAGGTTAGCCTTCTGGAAGACGAAGCCAATCTGACGGCGGGGGGCAGTCAGCAACTCTTCTCCTAGATAGACCCTGCCACTCGTGGGCCTCACCAAGCCACCTAGAACACGCAGCAAGGTTGACTTGCCGCAGCCCGATGGGCCTACGATACACAGAAACTCCCCGACACCAACCTGAAAGGAAACCCCTTCCAGGGCTTCGAGCGAACCCTGCTGCCCAAGATAAGTCATGGTTATCTCGTCGGCCACTAAAACTGGAATCGCCACTTCTCCTTATGAACTTTGAACTTTGAGCTTTGAGCTTTGGACTTTCTTATCGGGATCCAACAACGAACTGATTGGTGAACAGTGTATCCACATCCACCTCGGCGTCAATGAGCCCGATCTGGCGCATGAAGCGCTGGGATTCCTCCCAGGCGACACGGTCAGAATATCCCAATCTGTCACCCCGCCAGAACTTAATGGACTCGACCAAGACAGACTTTTGCAGGGCTTCGTTATCTCCAGCGATCTCGGGCACGTGTTCTTTGCAGATGGCGAAGGCTTCATCAGGGTGTTCGATGGTGTACTTTAGCCCCCGCAGCACAGTTCGCACCAGCCCTTGCACCAACTCTGGCCGTTCAGCAATGGTCTGCTCGTTGGTGATGAGACCGTTGGAGACCAGGTTAGCGTAATCAGCCACGTACATCACGTCTATCGAATACCCTGCCTGGCTAAGTTGTACCGGTTCGTTCAGAGCGTAACACACGGCAGCGTCCACCCGCCCCTCGGTGAGGCTGGCGACCTGCGTGTAGCCTATGACCTGGAGGTTGACCTGGGTTTCGTCTATCCCCTCAGCCTGCAAGAGAGCCCGCCAGCCGATGTAGCTGGCCCCCTCGGCAGCCGGTATCCCCACCCTCTTGCCGACCAGGTCCTTTGCCCCCCGGATGCCTTTCTCTTTCAAAGAGACCACGCACACAGGGAAGCGGCGATACCAGTTCAGAACGTAGACCACGGGCAGCCCTTGCGCCCGGGCCAGGATGACCTGATCCCCGCTGGCCACAGCAAACCGCAGCTCGCCAGCGCCCACCAGCTTGAGCAGATCCGTCTCCATGCCATAGTCAAAACTGATTGCCAGGTTCTCATCGGCGAAATAGCCCTTGTCCTGGGCCACGTAGAAGGGGGCGAACTGGACATTGGGTATGAAACCCATGGCCAGAGTGATTTCCTCCGGCTCGGGTGATGTCGGCGTGGCTGGCGGTCGGGATGGGCCCTTCGACGGACTCAGGACAGGGCCGCAGCCGCCGAGGGCGACGACGGCCAAACACAACAACGAATTTAGAATCAAACGAATTTCTCTTTTCATTCAGAAAACCTCCTTTACCTCTTCCACGAAAGCAGCAAGCTCTCTAAAGCGGCTACGGCCGCGTACAGGCTGATGGCGATAGCCACCAAGGTGAACAGAGCTACGAACATGAGGGGCGTGTCGAAGAGCCCGCGAGCCAGGTTCACCAGGAAGCCCAGTCCGCGGTCGGCGCCAACGAACTCGCCCACTACCGCCCCGATCACAGAAAGGGTGACTCCCACTTTCAACCCTCCCAGGAAGACGGGCAAGGCAGCCGGCACCTCCAGCATGGTGAAGACCTGCCAGCGAGTGGCCTCCAGGGAGCGCATCAGGTCAATCAGGTCCTTTTCCGCCGAGCGGATGCCGACGACGGTGTTGATCAGAACAGGGAAGAAGAGGGTCAGAGCGCAGACCAGCACCTTGGATAGGCTGCCGAAGCCGAACCAAATGACCAACAACGGGGCCAGGGAGACGATGGGAATGGACTGGGAGGCCACGATGTAGGGCGAGAGGATGCGCTCGGCGAGCCTGGATTTGGCCAGGACGTAGCCCAAAAGGGTGGCTGCCGTCAACCCCAGGGCCAATCCCCCGAAGACCTCCACCAGGGTTGTCTGAGTGTGGCGCCAGAGGGAGCCGTCCTTCACTACGATCAGGAATTTGGCATACACTCGCCCTGGCGAGGGCAGGAAAAAAGGCGGATAGTTGCCCTGGCGCACCACCAGCTCCCAGAGGCCGAGGAAGAGGAGCAAAGCCAGGGGGACAAGCAAATACTCCGCACTTGTCCTGGACGCCAAGTACAGGGCCCGCTCATTGGTCAAGATCGAAAATCGGCTCTTCAGCCCTGATTTCACTTCTGACTGTACTGCTGGCGCCATTGTTCCATCTCCGTTACTCATTAGCCATGTTTTCGGCCCTCGTTGACTCTCCCCAAAAAACAACCCCGAAGACCAAAGGTCTTCGGGGCGCATTCACGCGATTTCGGGCATGGCTTACCAGCCTGCCGCCATCTCGCTGACCCTCTCTCCTCCGGACTATACCGTCGGCTCTGGCCTCTCACCAGATCAGCCTTATGGCTCGCGGGCTCGAAACCAGCTAGTCGCTGGTTCCACACCGCCGATCGGGAATTGGTTCCGCGTTGCGCTGAGAACCTCACCCTGCCCCGAAGGTCGTGAAATATCACTTGTTGGGTCTATTATAGCGCGGTTTGCTGATTTGTCAAACTCAGATTTGACGAATGTCTCAGTCTGTTGTATACTGGCATTGTAAATCGGGGTGTATTACCACTGTAGCCCTCGTTGCAGCAATCGTAGTCAACCGAGGAGGGTAATTATGAAAGATTGGCAGCCGACCCTAATCCTGGGAGCGATCCCGGTGGGTAGTCGGCTGTTTTGTTACCCAGGAGGGGCAGCTTTTAGAAGGATGTGAAGGGAAGCGGCAATTATCTATCTGTGCCTGGTCGAAGGTGCAACAAGCGTATTAGATCGAACACGTTTCCGCCTAGCACACCAGAAAGGGGGTATGAAAAATGTCCGTCTAATAAAGTTGGGCCGAACACTGACGTCAACGCCACTTCCAGGAAACGCATCTGAAAGGCTCAGAAGTGCTCCCGATGAGTGAGACCATCAATCTAATCTTGGGTTTGTGGTGTTGATGGACTTTCCTTGTGCCTTGGCGAAAACGTTTCGTTAGGCCAGTATCTTGATAATCTTAGTATTTCCGATATGGAGGTACCCAATGGGTAAGAAGAACAAGAAAACCGAGGAGACTTCACTTCAGGTGCTGGACCTCCTCAATCAGGCACTCCGGCTGGAATACTCTCTCATAAGTCCACTATCCTCGCTTGGCCAACAGCATCAAGGATAGTGAAACGAGGAAATTAGTTCTAGAACTGGGCACCGCTTCTGTTCATCATGCCGATGTCGTGGCCAATGCCATTAGCCAGCTTGGGGGAACTCCCGACTGGTCCTTCGCTCCTTTCCCGGACAACTATGAGCCACTGCACATATTCCAGATTCAACTGCAGAAAGAGAAGCAAGCCTTAGAATTGCACCGTCAGGCTGCCAATTCAGTCCCGCCTGGCCCGCTTGTTAATGATCTTAGGTCTCTGGCTGATGAAGAGCAAAATCATATCGCTATTGTCAAGCGCGTTATATCACAGTTGACACATGCGTGATTTGGACATTGCTCTTACTTCCTTCGTCAATTCTCGCGCAAACTCCCGCAGAACATCCAACGGGTTGCCCGAAGGAGACTTGGAATCTTGGACGCCGCCGAGGTCTTGCAGGATTTGCGCATACCGCCGTCTAGTCGTCTCGAGAAACTGTCGGGCGACAGACAAGGTCAATATAGTATTCGCATCAACGACCAGTGGCGCATCTGTTTTGAATGGCGGAGTGGAGATGCCTACAACGTCGAGATAGTGGATTATCACTCGTAGGGAGGCAATTATGAGTGAGCAGAAACTACCACCCATTCACCCTGGTGAAATCCTCCTGGAGGAGTTTCTGAAGCCGATGGGGATTAGCCAATACCGTCTGGCCAAGGACATTAGTGTGCCAGCACGGCGGATCAACGAGATAGTGCATGGGACACGGGCCATAAGTCCAGATACCGCACTGCGGCTATCGCGCTATTTTGGCTTATCGGAGCGGTTTTGGGTCAATCTTCAGGCGCGGTACAATCTGGAGACAGAGAAAGATCGGCTGAAGGATCGGCTGGACAAAGAGGTGCGTGTTTACGCGATGGCCTAGTAGTCAGTCGAGTGCAAGACTCGCCGTAAAACGTTGCCCAACCGGTCGTTGATGTGCCCTGCAAAGCTGCCGTCTGCTGACTGGAGGTGCTGAAGCGGTGTCCTGAGCGTGCCGAAGGGCGGAGTATCCTCGTGAGGAAGGCGCGCAAGAGCCAGTCCGTTCCGTGCCCAACTCATCAGTGAGATGCCTCTTGAAATAACACAGAGAGAAAACCGCTCTTTCGAGCTTGACGAATGTCTCGATCTGTGCTATGATAGCATCGTAAATCGGAGTGTAGCACTGTCGCAGCCCTTATCCCAAAGGAACCCAAAAACGATGTCCCAGTATCCCCAGATACTTGAAGCTATCAAGGCGATACGGGCACAAGTCCGTTGGAAACCCAACAGCGCAGCGCGTCACCTACGAAAGCGTAAGCTGCGGGGACATTTACCACCAACCGCCACACTTGAAGATTATGAACGCATAGTCTTAACCGTGTTGCAAGACAAATCTGCTCAAGTGTACCGCTATTGGTACAGCCGTGTGCCTTATGTGACGGTAGTGGCAACGGTTCACACTCAGCAATGGTTGGTGATGTTTGCTTATGATGGCGTACTGGAAAGCGCCTTTGTGGTTAAACGCCCAGAGCGATATTTGAGCAAACCTGGGTTTGAATGGATTGGATTGTTGAGCGAGGTGGATAATGAGTTATTATAAAGAGCTAATCGCAGCCTATGAAGTTGATGTGCAATTTCCCGACGTAAGCGGCATGGAGCAGTTGGATATGCTGATGACCCGCAGCGAAATTGCCCAAAACGAGCTGCATTTATCGGATGAGGAGCGAAAGCGTGTACTAAATGCAGACAGGTTGCTCCTACAACAAGCCAGGCGGTTTTACGAATCTATCCAGAGCATCGCTGATTTAGCCAGTTGGCGACGTGATGAAAGCGTACCAGCAACACATTGGTGGTGGTATCTTGATGTAATCGTGCAATTGTCGATACGTTCAGAACTATCAATCAAGTCAATCGAGCCCAGCCTTGAGTTATCCACTGTTGGCGCTTAATTCATCAGAGAGCCTCCAGCCATCAAGTCGCTGGTGTGCCCTGCAAAACTGTCGCCTGCTGCCGGAGGTGCTGAAGCGGTGCCCTGAGGTCGCTCCGCTTACAACCGAAGGGCGGCGTATCCTCGTGATGAAGGGGGCAAGAGCCAGTCCGTTCCGTGCCCCACTCATCAGTGAGGTGCCTCTTGAAATAGCACGGAGAGAAAACCGCTCTTTTTGGAGTTTGCGTTTTGGCAACCATTGGTGTATACTGATGCTGGGTGGGCATGATCCTTGACCGCTCCTTGACGCTGAGCCCTGGCAGCCACAGTAATGCCTTGAAGCTTATGGGCGAAAAGTCCTGGATACAAGATTTTGAAACCGGCCGAGACCGCTTACGCGTTCATTTCAGAACTGAACGTGGACAGGTCAAATCAATCTTCGTGATTCAGTATGAAGCCTACATTGATGGTAGGTGGCGAGCAATCGTACGGTTTGATGAAGCCCACGGCTTCTTTCACCAAGACATAATATCGCCCGCCGGTGAACAGCTAAAAACCGCCTGGCCAACAAGTGACAAGAAACTCGCTCTAACAGAAGCAATTGAAGACATCAAGCGACACTGGCGTTCTTATCGCCAGGTGTATGAGGACAAATACTATGAGAAGAAATGATCAAGCTAGTCTCACAGATAGAAACCTGGACAAACTGGCTGAGTTCCTGAGCCATGAACTAGAACGCCCTGCTCTTGCAACACAGATACCGGACGGAGCACATATTTTCCATGGCTCACGTAACGATACAACATTAACCCAGGCTAACCTCCAACTAGCCAGCAAGACATTGCTAGGTATGACCTTGGGCTATATCGAAGACGCACCGCTGGTGATGGTATTTGAGTACCAACCCGGTAGACGAACAGTGGTTGATTTGTCGAGCAAGGCACAAAGGGGTTCAGCGCGAGCGCTTGTCGAAAGGTTTCAAGAGCGGAGCCAGCGGGAGATGATTGTCAGAATCAATGAACTGGCGCCAGCGTGAGACAACAATGACCATTTGTAGCCCATTTCAATTTCTTGTCGTTTTGGTGTAGCACTGTCGCAGCCCTTGTCCCAATTGTAGTTCACCGAGGAGGGTAGCGTGAAAGACTGACAGCCGACCCCAATCCTGGGAGCGATCCCGGTACGTGGTCGGCTGTTTTGTTACCTGGGGTCGAAGGTCTTGACGGTCAAGCGATTCAGTTGTTCACGTTCCGTTTGTCGTATCATTTGGCAGACCTCCTGTTGAATTGGGGATCTCTCCC
>CAZGKH010000139.1:0-9000 GCA_964525665.1 uncultured Anaerolineae bacterium
GGCGCTGTCTCATCATGGGCCGGATGGCGGCCTTGGTGCAGTTGAAGGCCCCCTTGAGGTTGGTATTGATGACCAGGTTCCAGTCGTCCTCCGACATGCGAGCCAGCAGCGTGTCGCGGGTGGTGCCGGCGTTGTTCACCAGGATATCCAGCCCACCGTAGGTTGTCTGAGCTGCCCTGATGAGCTTCTTTGCATCGTCAGCATCTCTGACATCGGCCTGGATGGCGACGGCCTGCCCCCCCTGGGCCTTGATGGCCTCGACGACCTCTTGGGCCGCCTCGGCATTAGAGCGATAATTGACCACCACCTTGGCCCCCAAGCTCGCCAATTTGATAGCAATGGCCCGGCCAATGCCCCGCGAACTACCGGTGACCACAGCGACTTTATCTTGTAAGCTCATCTTTCTCTCCATTTCTTTCGTTTGTGGAAGAGTTCGATGTATTCTCGGTTAGTAAGGCCAGCGTCCCTAATCAAGCCCTTCAAGGTTCCCAGATCGAGAATCTCCCTGCCATGCACGGGGACAGATAATATGGCCTCATGCCCTTCTTTCACCAAGATGTAGTGGCTCCCTTTAATACGATCGAGAATCCACCCATCTCGTCGAAAAGCTTTGACGTGCTTGATACCCGGCGCACGGGGCAGCTTAGGCATAAACGACTTCTTTGCTTTCTACTTTGGCGAGATTGATGAATTCCAGCGGTATTGTAAATTTCTTATGAGCCCTTTCTCCCTTCAAGGAGACCTCTGCTTCTCTGATAGCCTTGGCGATTCTAGCTTCCAGACAGCCAGCTATAGCCTCGGTAATGCGCTCTAGCGCTTCAGGAATAGTGCTACCCTGTGACCAGCATCCTTTGAGTTCTGGACAATGCACAACGTAACCGCTTTCTTCGCCCCTCTCCACAATCACAGTGAATCTCATTTTTCATGACCTCCTTTTTCGGAAGCTCTAGCTGTTCGCGCACAGACAGCCGGACTTGAACATAGGGATAGTTTTCGCTAACGATCATTGAGCGACTCTCCATTTGCCCAGAGTCCTGAAGCCAATACGCCGGAAAGCAAAGTTGCCGCTCCCAAAGCGTTCCAGAGCGACTTTCAAAACCCCTATGTCATCCTTTGCAACAATCGTCTGGCCATCGCGGCTGATGGCGATGAACTCACCCCGATGTTCCGCTTCAAATGGTTTTCCATACTTCCCATATAAGGCATCATCCCGTAGGGCGCGCTCCCTCAAAGACATTTGCCCTTCGATGCTCATGTTGCTCCCTCCTCACTCGTCAAAGCCTCCACCCCCGCCGCGTCTCCCACATTCACCGTCCGCACGCTTTTGTCAATGCGTCTCATCAGCCCCGTCAGCACGTTCTTGGGGCCGATTTCCACGAAGGTTGTGGCGCCCTGAGCGATCATGTACTGGATTGACTCCACCCAGCGTACCGTCGAGGTGAGTTGCCCGACTAGCTCCTCCCTGATCTCCGCCACGGTGGTGATGGGCGCGGCGGTGACGTTGGCCACGACGGGAACTCGGGGCTGGTGAAAATCCACCTGGGCCACTGTGCTGGCGAATTCCTCGGCGGCGGTTTGCATCAACGGCGAGTGGGAGGCGATGCTCACAGCCAGCGGGATGACCCGCCTCGCCCCTCGCGCCTTGGCCAGCTCCATGGCTCGTCCCAGGGCCTCCTTATGGCCGGAGATGACTATCTGACCGGGCGAATTGTAGTTGGCCAACTGAACGATCCCACCGATTTCTTGGCTGGCCATCTGGCAGATTTCGTCCAGGGCTTCCGCCCCCAAGCCCAGCACGGCAGCCATGCCGCCAGGATTATGTTCCCCCGCTTCCTTCATTACGCGGCCGCGCTCCCGCACCAGCTTAAGGCCAGCGGCGAAGTCCAGGGCCCCGGCGGCCACCAGGGCGGTGTATTCGCCCATGCTGTGGCCGGCTACCATGGCCGGACTGAGCCGCTCCCCCTCCAACATTCTCAGCAGGGCCACACTGACCGTCAGGAGAGCCGGCTGGGTGTTGATGGTGTCGCCGAGCTCCTCCTCCGGTCCCTCGAAGCAGAGCTGAGAGAGCGAAAAGCCCATGATTGCGTCGGCCTCATGGAAAAGGGCTTTTGCTTCGGCATAAGTTTCGTACAGATCCCGGCCCATGCCCACGTACTGCGAGCCTTGGCCGGGGAAGACAAAGGCGATCTTCAAGGTTAGTTCTCCTCCTGGCTTGCGAGGCACTGCGAGATGAGTTGCAAGGCCGCCTCGGTGCCAATATTTGGCACGCCTGGTATGACATTCTCCTCACTGCCATCGTGTAAGTGGTGAGGGAAACCTCCCACTTCGGGATGATGAGGCGCATTATCCCAGCGCTTGATCAGATTGCCTCGGGAATCCTGCCAATGGAACTTGTAGTTCTCAACGATTATCGTGTTCGCTTCCAGAACGAAGACCTCAGCGATCTCAAGGAGACCACCATCAATCATCCTAACCTGGGCACGAATAAAGCCTGTGCCAACGTTTTCGTTGACCCACTGGCTGCGGATGGAGATGGTTTCAGTATACTTCCATCCTTGCAGGTACTCCTTCAGGTGGGAAAGATACAAGGTCAGGGAGGAGGTCATGCAGTTCCTTTCCTAGCCAGTGGATCTTCTCCACAAGCCGATGGTATGTGTCACAATAGGCCAACCATTCGAAGAAATCGGTCTCATCCCCAAGTTGACCATCTTCCCACTTAGCGTAGAAGTCGCCTGAGGAAAGCTCATATTGCTCTTCGAACTTCCGCATCTCTTCGGAAAGGCGCTTAAGATCGTCGTAGTAATCCAGAAGCTGCCGCGCCACCGGCTCGATTTCCCTCAGGGTTGTCGTCAGTTCTTGCTCGACGAGCAACATATCCACTGCTTTCTCAATCATCTCTCATCACCTTCTCTTGCCAATGAACATCAGCAAAATGGCTGACCTCGGCGATCTTCAGGCTGACTCACAACCCCCTGCAACTGGCCGATGATCTCCTCTGCTTCGGCGATGATGCGCTCAATGAGTTCAGCGGTGGGGACGATGTCATTGACCATCCCCGCGATCTGACCAGCCATGACCGAGCCGCCTTTCATATCCCCCTCGACGACGGCCAGCCTCAGCTTCCCTGTGCCGAACTCGATGATCTCCGCCTCCGTGACGCCGCGCTTCTCCAGTTCCTGGAACTGGTGCACCATGGGGTTCTTGAGGGCGCGAACAGGATGGCCCAGGCTGTGTCCCGTGGTCATGGTGGCGCGATCTCTGGCTTTGAGGATCGCCCGCTTATAGTTATCGTGGGCCGTGCACTCGGTGGTGCAGATGAAGCGGGTGCCCATCTGGATGCCCTGAGCGCCCAGGGCCAAAGCTGCCACCAAACCCCGCCCGTCAGCGATGCCGCCGGCAGCGATGATCGGAACGCTCACCGCCCTCGCTACCTGGGGAACCAGAGGCATAGTGGCTATATCACCGATATGCCCACCCGATTCCATCCCCTCAGCTATCAGAGCATCAGCCCCCTGGCGCGCCAGTCGCTTGGCCAGAGGCACCGAGGCAATGACGGGAATGACGGTTACGCCTGCCTCCTTGAGACGAGCTATATGATCCCCCGGTCTCCAGGCCCCGATGACCACGATTTTAACACCCTCCTCAATGCAAAGGGTCACGATCTCATCGGCGTATTCAGAGACAGCCAGAGGGATGTTCAGCCCGAATGGCTTGTCGGTCAAGTCCCTAGCCAAACGGATCTCCCACTCGATCTTCTCGGTAGGGGCATTGCCTCCGCCGATGACGCCAAGTCCCCCAGCATTGGAAACGGCGGCGGCGAGTTCGGCCGTGCCCACCCAAGCCATGCCTCCCTGCACGATGGGGTACTTGATACCTAATAAATCGCAGAGGGGTGTTTTGATCATATTTTTTGCCTCCCAGGTGAATTGTCTAGACCTGACAGGTTTCTCGAAACCTGTCAGGTCTCAGGCGTGGCTATTCGGACTTCTTTTTCTTCTCTTTGATCTCGATAACCTCAACGCCTCGATAACTGCCACAAGATGGGCAGACCCGATGGGGCAATCGAAGCTCATGACATTGAGGACAAGGAACCAACTCCGATGGCTTCAGGGCGTGATGCGTGCGCCTCTTATTCCGACGTGTCTTGGATATCTTTCTCTTAGGTAGTGCTCCCATTTACTTTTCGTTCTCCTTCCATGGTTGAATTTGGGCATGGTTCAGAGTGAAAAGTGAGCCGTGATGCGTGACAGCCTGTCACGCATCACGGATCACGTTTTACGCATCACGCATGAACCACACCAGACTTTTGATCAGGATGTCATTATTATAGCCAGAGTAGCCATTGTGTCAAGAAGCAGGCCCGACTTCTTCCCCTGGCCCCATGCCCTCTGGATTTACTCCACCCTTTTGCACGATGCTGATGCCGTTTTGTACAGTGGTCATCAGACTGTCCAACTGGGAATCCAGGTAACTCAAAACTGCGATGACGTAGTCGTCGGCATCGGTTTTGATCTTGTTCGCCTCGTGCTGGGCTCGCTCAATGATGATTTGGGCCCGGGTTTCGGCCTCTTTGACGATCTCATCCTTGCCCAGCACCGTTTGGGCCTGTTCTTTGGCCAAGGTCACCAGGCGTTCCGCTTCCTCGTGGGCCTGGGCGATAATCCGCTCCTTCTCCCGCTCGGTCCTCTTGGCTTGCTTGACCTCCTCAGGGATGCGCGAGCGCATCTCGTTGATGATGTCGAAGCACTCTTCTTCATCGACAACAACGCTTGTGGTGAGGGGAATCCGGCGGCCCTCGGTAAGCCTTGATTCCAACTCGTCAATCAAATAAAGGATGTCCATTTTAATACCCCCTTTGCAATTCCCGCTGAGCGGGAGCTTTTGGACAGAATCGCAATTAGAATAGCTTCAATCCCGCAAGGAGATGATCTGCACCTTGTCACTCCCCTCTTCTCCCGGTCCCTCGAACTTTATTTTAAGAGCAGACGCGACATGGCTGGATACCATGCTATCTATACAACCCCCGGCCATAGCCACTTCTTTGACCACGCTGGAACTTAGAAAGGAGTATTCCTGGCTGGCCATCAGGCAGACGGTATCTATGTCTGGAGCCAACTTCCTGTTGGTCAGCGCCAGTTGGAACTCCCACTCGAAATCAGAGAGCACCCTCAGGCCGCGCACCACGACCTGGGCCCCTTCTTGGCGAGCGAAATCCACTGTCAGACAATCGTAACTCTTGATATTGACATTAGGGAGATGCTTAAGAGCTTGGCGGGTCATCGCCAGCCGCTCATCGGTGGAGAAGAGGAGTCTCTTCAAAGGGCGTGCGTACACCGCAACGATTAGCTCATCGAAGATAGCAGCCGCCCTGGTCGCTATGTCTATGTGACCATTGGTAATGGGATCGAAGGTGGCTGGATAGATGGCTATGGTCATAGAAACCTCCATCGAACAAAATGACCAATGAACCAATGGCCAAATCCCAATTGGATATTGGGTATTAGATATTTGGTCTCACTCAACTAAGATCGCCCTCTCCTCTCCAGAACTCCTTCACTCTGCGGGCCAGAAGCCGGTGCTCAGGCTTCGCCAAGTCCGGGTCTTCTCTGAAGAGGGCTTGGGCCTCAGTGCGGGCCTGCTCCAAGATCTTCACATCGCCAAGCCCCGCCAGCTTGAGGTCGGGCAGGCCGCTCTGGCGAGTACCGAAGAACTCGCCGGGGCCCCTCAACTCCAGGTCCTTCTCGGCCAGGGCAAAGCCATCCTGGGTGCTCTCGATAGCTCGCAGGCGCTCCTCGGCTTGTGGAGTTGACGAATCGGAGACGAGCAGACAGTAGGATTGATGTTCGCCCCGACCAACCCGGCCGCGAAACTGGTGCAACTGAGCCAAGCCAAAACGGTTGGCTCCTTCCACCAGCATGACCGTGGCATTGGGCACATCTATGCCCACCTCTACCACCGAGGTGGAAACCACGATGTCAAGCTCGCCGCCTTTGAAGGCCCCCATTACTGCCTCTTTCTCCGCACCCTTCAGGCGACCGTGGAGAAGGCCCAGCTTCAGATCGGGGAAGATCGTCTTTTGAAGACGTTCATACTCTTCCACAGCAGCTTTGGCCTCGATCTTTTCCGATTCCTCCACCAAAGGGCAGATGATAAAGGCTTGGTGACCTTGCTCGACCTGAGCGCGTAGGAAACGATAGGCCCGCTCCCGCTCTCGCGGCAGGAGCCAATGGGTCTCTATCTCCTGCCGACCAGGGGGTAGCTCGTCAATGACCGAGATGTCCAAATCTCCAAAGATGGTCAGGGTCAAGGTACGAGGGATCGGCGTTGCACTCATGACCAGGACATGGGGACACACAGGGCCGGAGAATGGGCCGCTTTCCGTGACCCCTTTCTGGCGCAGGGCCGCCCGCTGGGCCACCCCGAAGCGATGTTGCTCATCTATAATGGCCAGGCCCAGGTGCTTAAACTCCACTCCCTCCTGGATCAGGGCATGAGTACCGACGAGGATGTCGGCCTCTCCAGAGGCCGCCTCCTCATGGATTCGCTCTTTCTCCGATGGTGTCAGGCTGCCGATGAGAAGACGAGTTTCGAGTTTCGAGTTTCGAGTTTCGAGGGGCGAATTCGCTAACAGTTCTGTGATGGTCTTGTAGTGCTGTTCGGCCAAGATTTCGGTCGGGGCCATCATCACGGCTTGACAGCCGTTGGCCACGGTCAACAGCATGGCCGCGGTCGCCACCACCGTCTTGCCCGAGCCGACATCGCCCTGGAGGAGACGGCTCATGGGATGAGATTGCCGTAGGTCATTGATGATCTCTCGCAGCACGCGCTGTTGAGCGTTGGTCAGGGTGAAAGGCAACGACCGGAGGAAAGAGTTAAGCAGCTCTTCGTCAACGGTAAGCGGCCTGCCTGGCTCAGATCGCCAGAGATGTCGTTGGCGCTGTACTCCCAACTGGATCAGAAAGAACTCGTCGAAGCTGAGGCGGCGCCGGGCTCGCTCAAAGCTATGTTTGCTCTCAGGAAAGTGGATTTGACCGATGGCTGTCTCCAGGTCTACTAAACCGATCCTCTCGCGCATCCGAGCAGGCAAATGGTCAGGCAAGCGCTTGGACCAATAGTCCACCGTCTTTTTCATCAGGCGGCGCACCCAGCGAGCGCTCAGTCCTTTGGTGAGGGGATAGACAGGAACGAGACGCCCGGTGTGAATTAGCTCTCTCTCAAGGGGTTCCCATTCCGGCGATTGAAAGACGAGGCGACCCAGGTATTCGTCAACCTTGCCACTGAGGACGATCTTACTGCCGGCGGATAAGCGCCTGGCCAGGTAGGGCTGGTTAAACCAGGTGGCTTGGATGGTGGCTGTGCCATCGGAGATGATGCTGGTGACGATGACCCCGCCCTTGCGGGTCTCACGGGCCTTAGTCTGCCAGACAGTCCCGATGATGGTTACCTCTTCACCGTACTCCAATCGGTTGATGGTCTTCAGGGAGCTGAAGTCGTTGTAGCGGTGGGGAAAAAGGTACAGCAGATCGCGGATGGTCTCCACTCCCAATTTCTGAAACCGCTGGGCGTGGCTTGGGCCGATGCCCACCAGGGTAGTGATAGGTGAGTTCAAGCCTGGACGCTCGCGGAGCGGCTTCTTTTCTTTGGGTGCTTCTAGCACAACCGCCGCTTCTTTTTGGGGCGCTTCTTCTGCAATAGCCTCTTCCTTCTCCTCAAGCTCAGATGGCTCATCCACTTTTCTGGGTTTTTGCTCCAGCTTGGCTAGTATCTGTGCTACAACCATCTCCCGCGCCCCGCGCTCCTCCAGAGTTGGATAGCTCTGAAGCAAGGCGACGATCTCTTCCACCGAGCGCGCGATGTCCAAGCCCTTGGTCTCCTGGTGAGCCTCCTCGTGCCAGAAAGAGGCGAATCTATCCAACCCACCAATGACCGCCCTGTTGCGGTAACCTTGTTCTTGCTCTAGCGTCAATATCTTGGCTAGTTTCTCAAAAGCCGGTGTCATGAAACCTCCATTGGAAGGCGACGAGGGGTTTCCCCATGTCCCATTCCTTAGTTATCTCATTAACCCCTCAAATCCCTCGTCAAGCCCCTCGTAAACGATCACCCCTAAACCATCAGGTCCGATATGGCAGGCCAGTACAGGCCCGTAAACCAGGATGGGGAGTTTTATCTTGGGGAAAGCCAACTCCAATCGCTCGATCAACATCTTGGTCTCTTCGATAGGCTCAGGAGTGCTCTGCATAATGGCCATCTGCTCAATGTTGGAGAATTCGCCCACGAACTCGAAAAGCTTGTCCACCGCGCCCTCACTGGTGCGCACCTTCTCCATGGGGATTATCTCACCATCCTCGATAGCCAGGAAGGGTTTGATATTCAGCATAGTGCCCAGCAGGGCCTGGGCCTGGCCGATGCGTCCTTTTCTTTCGAGATACTCAAGGGTTGCTGCCAGGAAGACGATATAGATGCGCGGGATAATGCCGCGTATCAGAAACTCAATCTCCTCCAGAGACTGGCCTTGGGCTGCAGCCTGGGCAGCAGCGGTAGCCAGTATCCCTAATCCCAGTGAGGTGGTGAGAGAGTCAACCACAGTGATCTGGCAACGCCCCAGAAGGAACTGAGAGGCTGTCATAGCCCTGTTGCAAGTCTGGCTCAGTTTACTGGAGATGTGAATGGACATGATCTGGTCTGTGGTGGTACTCAACTTGGCGTAGACAGCCTGGAAATCCTCCACCGAGGGGGGCAAGGCCACAGGCATGGCGGTACTGCGATCCAGCTTCTGGAAGAACTCCTCGGCCGTGATGTCCACGCCCTCGCGGAAGGTTTCCTCGCCGAGGCGAACCGTGAGGGGGACTACAGTGATCCCCAGCCTCTTGATCACGCTCGCTTCCAGATATGCGGTACTGTCCGTAACGATTTTCACTTTTCCCATTCCATCCTCCCCGAACTCCGATGGGCGAAGGTCTCTCCGATGGGCGAAGGTCTCTCCGATGGGCGAAGGTCTCT
>CAZGKH010000140.1:0-8938 GCA_964525665.1 uncultured Anaerolineae bacterium
ATTTTCTTGCAGACACAAACGATATAGGACATCGACTTGAATTGAGATATTTCTCTAAAGGAGATACAATAGCATCGGTGCTTGATGTTAAATATTTTGTTATTAGATATCTAATTAGCTCCAAACCTACTATTGGCTACTTAGATTGGTTTGATCTCATGGACGATCTTGATGGACGCTATGAGGCTGCATAAAAGGATTACAAATGAACATACCACAGAAAACAACGGGTTACAGAAGCAAAGTAATCAATAAAATAATTGATGCTTTAAACGCTATGAAGTTAGTTGATAGTCCTGACCACAGAAAGATCGAGACAAGCAACGGTGTTATATTGCACAATGTTGCAGAAAAGACCACGCGTCAACTAATGCCGTTTGAATTATATCTTGATCCCAGCGGTGATATACGAATGAGGAATGGCTTATGGTATAGTCAGGGCAGATTAAGAACTGCTGATGTTGATACCACTGGAGACGAGTTCGTAACTGTCTCAACAGGAACACTCACCGCATCAGAAGATTACTGGGTCTACATTATTTTAGACACAGACGGTACAACGAAATATGTAGCAAGAGTGTCGTTGAAAACAGACACCACAAAACCCCCTTATTCCCTTCCCGAATATCCCACACAAGCAACGGACGCTCAGATATTGTCGTATACGTTTCCAGATTGGCAACTCATCGGAGAGTTTTCGACCGACGCAGATAAGAAAATAATCAACGTTAAGAATTGGACGGTAGGGCAGGTCTTAAAGACGACTGATGCCGTACCTGATTCGGTTACGGGTGATGGAAGTACAAATGCTTATGCTTATGACACAAGTGCTTCTGGTTCGATTGATTACGCAAACACAGCATTATTAAATAATCATGGAAACAGGCTTGAACTAAAGAACTTCTCAAAGAATACAACCGTTTCAGTCTCCGCTGTTGAAGATTTTGTTATTAGGGAAGGTGCAGTCGGTGCTTTTGATGTCGGCTATTTTTCGTGGGATGATTTCATAACTTATCTTGACGGTCGCTACAAACCATTATAAAAAAGGAGAACAATGAAAAAGGAATTAACAATATTATTACTAATGTCGTCTGTGTGTCTCGCAACAACTAACGAGATCACAGTTACCGAATCAATTAAAATCAATAAAGATTCCGTACAGCTCAGCAGATCAAGCGGAACAAAGCTGATCCAGTTTGCTGGGCACAGATACAACACTCAGGTTATAGCGTTGACAACTAACTGGCAATCATTGGCAAAGGGCAGTGTTGCGACGAATGGCTGGTGTTATATGCTTAACCTTGGGACTGGAACGAACGCTCTTACACAGGCTAATATAAGCTTTGACGGTGGCACAACTCCAGCTATCAGTCTGAAATCTGGGGAGCCTGCATTGTTCAGAATGTCAACGTCGGCTGTTGTTACAAATATCAAAGCAAAAGCGTCTGTTGATACAACTGATTTTGAGTTTACACTAATCGAGGACTAATCATGAGATATATATTCGTCTTACTTTTTTTTGCCAGTATGGGGTTTGCTGTTGATCTAGATACCAGACACTTTTATATGACCAATGATGTTAGCTCGGCGCGATCTGCGGTATCGCCTTTTAGGTGGTATCAAGGCGAGTCTGTTAAGTTGGATCTATACGTCAAGCGCGGAAGCTCGGCTGTTGATTTATCCGCTTCTGGCTTATTCCCAAGGTGGGAGGCTTATGTTGACGGCAACCTGACCAATGCTTATATTATGACAACAGGCACGGTCGAGAACGCAACAAATGGACATGTAGGTTTTGCTTTGAGTCCTGCAACTGCTAACCTCCCTACGAATACTTACACGTCATACATTAAATTATATCAGCCTATCCTTGGAACTAATACATATGTCGGAATGGCGTTGAAGACAGAGACACAAGTCTACTGGTCTCCTAGCGCAACGGAGTACACTTATCAAGGTCCTTGGACAAATTCGAGCGATGGCTATTTAACAAGCGCCGAAGCACAAGCGACATACGTTGACACCATAATCAACGGCGGTACGTCAGGAACTACGGGTTCAGTGAGTAGGTCTGGTGCAGAAGTTACGCTGACTTTTCCTTCGCCATCGAGTGCATCAACCAACTTGTCAGATTACAATAATGACGTACCCTTCCTAATAACGGAAACAGATCCGTTATGGGCAAGCGTATCAAATCAAATCCAAACAGACGTGCAGTCAAATAACGCAAAGCAATCTTACCCAACAGCGGACTCGAACAAACTCGCAGGCATAGAATCTGGTGCGACCTCCAACAGTACGGACGCTTATCTCTTGGCAAGGGCTAATCATACAGGCACACAACTCGCTTCTACGATCAGCGACTTTCAGACGCAGGTCAGTAATAATACCCTTGTAGCATCGGCATTGCAGAACGGAGATAGCAACTCTAATCTAGTCAATGGTGCAGGTTATTTAACAGGCCCAACAACAGACAGAATTTCAAACGCTTATGTTACATTTGATAACGATTGGGAGCCTGTATCAAGCAATGCTTTCAGTGTAGGATCAACCTCGAATTGGTTAACAAGTATCTATTGTAATACAGGAAACTTTAACTCAGTAACATCGGGTTCGTTCACGGGCGACGGTTCAGGATTGACTAATCTTTCACCACCCGCCAACGACACCACTACGACTAATATCGCTCAGAATATAACGCTTGGCGGTAACAACATATCTGATTTCAATATCATTTCTAATAGTATCATGGATTTTGGTTCAATATCTTCTGGAGCATTTGCATTTATCAAATCACGGACAAATAATATAGGACTAACAGCCGTCAATTCGGGTGGTGTTTCTGCTCCCTTTTTAACAATATATGATTCAGAGGCATCTAGTCATGCAGGAGAAATAATTGCCGCTTCAGGAACTAATGCTTCTTCAATAATTCGTTTCGCCATATATACTTCAACAAAAATGGACATCAACCACGACGGCAGTGTTAATCACTACGGAAATTCCGTGACAAACATAGACTCGTTAACAGCCTCAACAGGAACCTTCGACCGTGTTTACTTGGGATCAACTAATGTCTATGTCGAGGCACAAGGAACAACGAATATCTTATTCGTGGCTGGCACAAACTCTGCAAATATCGGATGGTAATATGAAGAAACTGATTACAGTAATATTGTTGATAGCTATAAGCGCAGGTGCTACATCCACATACTTGCGTTACAGTGGCGGTCAGCTTGTCGTCGTGGATGGCGTGATACAGACAGGTGCAGGTTCTTCGGGTTGGACAGACCCCAACACAGCGAACCTTGTCGCTATCTACTATATGCAAGAGACAAATGGCACTACAACATACGTGGACTCGTGGACGAATGACTTTAACGGCACGCCTCAGCCATCGTCATCAACAGGCCCAACCGCTACGAACTTAGGTGCTAGGGTCAACGGTGGTGATGAAATAGCCAGAGTGTTCGATGGCACAGATGATTATATCAGTCTGCCAAATCTTGGGATGGGTGGAACTAATCCGTTCTCTGTGTGCTGTTGGATGAAGTCAAGCTATACCGCAACAGGTACAAAAACTCCTTGGTATTGGGGTGTAAATACTGCTTACAACAAATCCGTCCTGTCTATTAACACGCTGACATCCAGATCGTTATATTATGCAATAAAGAATGCATCAGTTTACACAGGCTCAGGCGTGTGGGCTACTAATGTATGGAATCATATCGCAGTAACTTATTCAGGTGGCGCTCTTAGCACTACATCGTTAAAGATATATGTCAATGGCATACAGCAATCAACGACACTAAGCGGTTCAGGTACACCAAATTTTACAGACAGTAATTATATGATAGGCAATGATGGAGCTACTTCTGGCAGAAACTTCCCTGGTCAACTCGACGGCGTTAGATATTACAACAAGGTTCTGACATCAAATGAGATTTTTAACGCTTATTACACCAACACATTACACCCCACAAACTCAATCGAAGATAGGCTCAGCCAATGAAAAAACTAATGATAATATTTGTACTCATTGCCACGCGGATAATCGCAGTGGATTATACCGTTATATTTATTGACAGCAGAACACCCCGTACAGCACGAAGAAAAGCCTTGCAGAATATCAAGGCTATCGGCGCAGACAATCACATCATCAATGCAGAGAAAATGCCCATCTACTACAAGAAGTCTAACACCAACATCACTGGCAAGGTCGTCTGCATCAGGACAGACTCGCTCGGCAAGCATCAATGGCGAAGGCTGTCACTGTCTAATGTAGCTATAAAGACAAGGAAAGATGCTGTACTTGCCGACAATCAGCTAGTTACCGTCATGGGGCTTCAAGCTTTTAAGAAGATGTATTATATACCAGTAAATACTAATTATTTATTTACAGCACAATAGGAGTGATATGCGTAAATTAAGCTATATGGTTTTAATATCAATTATTACATCATTATCATTATTAGCAACAGATCGCATCCTGACTTCTGGTGGCAAAGTTGTTGCATATAATGGCAAGCCTGTTATCTCAAAAGATTACACTCCAACTGACGCAGACAATGTTGTTGCTTGGTATGACGCTAATGACACAAATACTATAACAGAGTTGGCTGGTGCTGTATCAGGCTGGGCTGATAAGAGTGGTAATACTAATGATGCTGTGCAATCAACTGGAGCAGATCAGCCGTCAACAGGAACGCACACAATAAACGGTTTAAATACGATAGAATTTAATGACGACTATCTGCAAAACACGACCAGCTTGACCAATGTTCGAGCGATATTTTTTGTATCCGATATTATAGAGGGAGCGGGTATATCTACCAAGGTTGCGCCTGTTATTGGCGAGGTTTCCAATTTACAGAGTCATATATTTGTTAGAGCTAACAAAACAGATTATTCCATTTCTGTCGATGGGAATATGGGTGCGACAGGTTCGGCGAGTGTCAGTGGCGGAATCCCTGTGGCAGGTGGAAATATTGATCTTGGCTTGTCGATAGCCGAGAAAAAACTGCCGCTAATATGGTATGCAGAATGGGATGCAAATCATAACTGGGATTACATTGGTAGGTTGGAAGGGAATGGGGAATATAAGCTTATCGGTGCAATAGGAGAATTGATAGTATTAGATGCAGTTCCTTCTGTTGCAACACGGCAGAAACTAGAAGGTTATCTTGCTTGGAAGTTTGGACTCGAAGGCAATTTACCTACAGGACACCCATACAAAGGACATAGACCATAATGAAAAAAATAATGTTAATAATTTTGATGTTGGCAGGATTTTCAATGGCGCATGATAGGATTTATTATGCGCAGAAAAACAAAGCCATAATGACCGCCGCAATGAACTACTTGAACAGCTCTGATTTTCTTCCTGCTAATGGCATTAAAAACGGAAAGATAATCCCTGATCAGACAATGCTCTGGACTACTAACATCACTGAAACAGTAGATGGATGGTATTGCATACCAAAAATTCCAAACAAAAGTCTTGATGCGCTGGGTGTTCCTGAAGAAGACAGAACTAATTTTGTTGCTGGCTTTGGCATAACGATTTTGACGAATCCAGTAATGGTAACAGTAAATGAAGATATATAGATAATAAACAAGGGAAAGGGATAGGGAGATGTTTAAGATTACAAGTTTTTTATTCGTGACAACACTTTTAACGATACCAGTTGTGGGGGATCTTACCCCTGAACTTGTTGCCGACAAAATGTCTGTTGGCGACGCTCAAACAATCCTATCTTATATCGCTTGCATAGAGTTTCTTGCCGTTACCGTGATGTTTTCATTTTGGCGCAGGGATGTTATTGCCGACCGCAAAGCAGACAAACTCGCCTCGGATTCCCTTGCCAATCTATTGAGTAATAACAGCGTCGCCCTCAGCGATAACGCACAAGCTAATCACAGAGTTGCAAAATCTCTTGACAGCTTTGAGCGAACCGTGAATGAATTTAAAAATAGTCTTGACGAAAACACAAAGGTAATCCGCAAGTGTGAGAAATGATAATGATACCACATTTCATAGGATTGTACGATACCATCCCCATTGCCTCAGATTCAGACACATACAAGTTTCAACGTGACTTCGGGTTCATCCGTGATGATGGCATCATGGTTATCTCTCAGAAGGACACTACAACCGACGGCGCAAGTATCCCAAAGTTTATGTGGTGGATGTTTGGCTCACCGCTACAGGGCGCAAACAAGGAATGGTCAGCACCACATGATAGCCTCTATCGCAAGCAAGCGATTATCATAGACTGCGTGGACTTAGACCCCTTAGACATAACGACCGTCTTTGAGAACTGGCGGGATCTGGCATCAACATATTTTATCCATCAAGCATCACTCGATAAATGGTTTGCCGACGACACTTTGAGGCAGGCTATGATTGCAAGTGGATCAAGCGAAGCAAAGCGGTGGGCAGTATATCATGCCGTAAGGATGTTCGGCAAGGGGTGGTGGCAAAGAGAGGGGCGCAGGTAATTCCTTATTGACCCACGCCCCAATGTTCTTTCGACTTGTCCTACTGAATAGAGTTATGTTTCTATAAGACCTCCTTCCTGTTTACCAACCCTTAAAAAACTCAATCACCGTCTGATTCTTGCCTTTTTCTGCTTGTTCACTGCAATACTCAAATCGTAGCAAGTCCCTTTCCGAATCACCTTTTCTGCCGAGGAAGGAAGCGATTGCATCGCGAAGTTGTTTGCTACCACCAGAGAGGTTGTCATCATCGAGATCCCCTCTGTATGCTTTTCGAGTGATACGAACAACGACCTTGCCAGCAATATCGACCATGCCTTCCTCAGCTTCCCTCTTAGCGACCAGTGCATCTTGTCCACCTTGTTTCGGCTTGGGATCGTTGCGTCTAAAGTTAGCGTCAGTATTGGTTCTCTTAGTTTCCTCATGGATCGTGAATCCTTTGTCTAGTAATTGTTGAAGCTCATCTTCAGTCATTCTCGTACTCATCCCTCAGCCACGCCCTAACATCCACTACACGGACGTGATACACCCTGCACAATTGAACGATGTTGCCCCCCTCGAACAAGCCTACCCTGATTTTCTCTTTGATCTTACGAGTTAGTTTTTGTGTCTTCATTTTCATTCTCCCGATCGAGACGAAATGCCTCTATTACTTTATCAACACTTATGCTGACACAGACTTTACCTGTACATAATGCTATCAACCTCGCCATTGGATTAATCCTGCATAATAATTGCATTCTGGCACCGCTATATTTGTTCTCTATTTTATCAATCATTATTACACCTCATCAATATTTAATATTATTTGAAGACATAATGCAGCTGTGTCTACGGCTTCTTCTCGTATTCTTTGGGAATCAGCATTCTCGTATTTTGCTTGCAAAATGGCTTGACATACTTCTCCTGTTTCTTCAGCTAGCGCAAGACCTAATGTGTCAAAAGACTGTCTGCCGTATTTTGTTAAGTTTTTTAAAGCTTGTGACCTTAATTCAATGCAGATATCTTGCATCTTTCTTGTTGTTAAACTTTCATTCTTCATTATTCCACCTCCGTATACACCTTGGCAACGACCTCAACCCCAAGAGACTCGCCTATATCTGACCATTCGTCAAGTATATCATCCGTTGTCATATTAGTTGTTCCGCCCTTGCATAGTTCTGTGTCAATATAAACGACCATTTCGTATCTTGCTTTGCTCATAATAACCTCCGTGATTTTGACAACTTATTGTTGTCATAATGTTACCTAAAACGGCAGATTATCCTGCCTATCATCTTCAACAGTCTCCTCAATAACAGGTGTGCCGTGTGGAACTTCGTCGTGGTTCACTGGCATCAAGTCCGCCTGGTTGAACTTCAACGAAACATAATCCTTGTTTTTCTTTTCAGAGTGATTCATCCACGCCGAGACCCAGAACTTGTCCTTTCTAATCTTGACACTACCCTTGAGATCGGGGTGCCTGTCGGTCTGCTTCTCACGGAAAAACATTGCGCCGTCCAGACCATCCTCGGACTCAATCTTCATAAACTCGTCGCCCGATTTAGACCGCTTGATTGTGACTCGCAATCCGTACTTACCACCCTCGATGTAACACCAGCCCGTGTAATCATAATCGCTCGTATCCTCTGCCTTAACGGGGAACAACACACCTTGCATATCCTTTTGCATAACTACTCCTTTACTTAATCATTTACAGCAACCAACTCCATCAACTCAGAGTTCCTTTTCCGAGCGACCTTCAACTTTTCCTCAAGAACAACAGCCTTATTTGCCATCCACAATAGCGTTTGTGATATTTCAGGACAAGGATCACCGACATTACTCTTGGCTTCGGCAATCAACTCATCCCTACGATCTTGTATTAACTTTATATCAGACATCATCAACCTCCCGTCCTTTCATTTTTTTGTAACTCACCCCTGGCATACAGTTTCTCGGTATGTCTGGCAGGTGTTCATATAGAGCGTGTTCGATAATCCACCCCGTAGTCCTTTGCAACCTCTCAGCGGTCATCTCTAAGGCTCGCTTGTATGCTGGTTGAACTCTTATGCTGACTAATTCCCTTTGCATGGTACCTCCTATTTACTGTATTTCTTACGCCCTTCAACACCTGCTATCACCGCAGACAGATTACCTTTCAGACCCTTGGCAAGACTATTTAAGCCTAGCAAGGTGCAAAGTTGATCCTTTTTCTTGGCATCAAGTTCAGGGATAGGTGTTTTTCCGGATCCGTATGTCTCGAACATAGCCTTGAGATCGACAATCTCAGCATACCATATCTCTTTCTCGCCCTTGATCTTGAACTCGTTAACTTTGGGCAATGCTACAGGCACGGGAATCGGTGCATCTAATACAGCCTCAGCCATATCCTTGTTACCAGACGCCTCAAGAGCCTCAGCTTGACGTAGACGCTCTTCCTCTGCTAGCTTCGCAAAGCGTC